>NZ_BAABDO010000090.1:0-27386 GCF_039539665.1 Actinomadura keratinilytica | reverse complement strand
CGAACGGCGGCGGGGGAGCGGCGTGGGCGCCCGGGGCCGGTGCGGGGCCCGGCGGCGGAGGGGTGACGGGCGGCGGCAACCGGCGGGTCGGTGTCCTCGGCGGGTCGTCCGGCGGGCGCCGGGAGAGGTCGGGCTGCTCCAGGTCGAGCAGCCGGACGGCGTACCGCCCCAGGTCGGCCACCAGATCGGCGGGCAGCCACGGATCGCGCCGGGCGCCGTCCCCGGCGGCCCGCCGCTCGATCTCGTCGAGCGAGGGGCGGCGGCCGGCGTCCTTGGCCAGGCAGTCGGCGACCAGCGAGCGCAGCGGCTCGGCCAGGCCGTCCAGGTCGGGCTCGGCCGACACCACGCGCATCATCAGCGCGTGCACGCCGCCGTCGGCGGCGGCGAACGGCTGCCGCCCGGTCCCCGCGAACGCCAGCACCGCGCCGAGCGAGAACACGTCGCTTTCCGGGCCGACGCGCTCGCCGCGCACCTGCTCGGGCGACATGAACGCCGGCGTCCCGATGACCGTCCCCGTGCGGGTGGCCACGCCGGCGTCCACCGCCCGCGCGATGCCGAAGTCGATGACCCGGGGGCCGTCCAGCGTCAGCAGCACGTTGGAGGGCTTGAGGTCGCGGTGGACGAGCCCGGCGCCGTGCACGGCCCGCAGCGCGGCGGCCAGCCCGCCCGCCAGCGACCGCACCGCGGACTCCGCTAGCGGCCCGTAATCCTCCTCGACCACCTGCTGCAGCGTGGGCCCGGCGATGAACCCCGTGGCCAGCCAGGGCGTGTCGGACTCGGTGTCGGCGTCCAGGACCGGCGCGGTGAACCCCCCGCCCACCTCGCGCGCCGCCCGCACCTCCTGCCGGAACCTGCGGCGGAAGTCTGCGTCCCGGGCCAGCTCCGGATGCACCAGCTTGATCGCCACGGTCCGGCCGCCGGGCGACCGGCCCAGGAAGACCCGGCCCATGCCGCCCGCGCCGAGCCGTGCCAGCAGCCGGTAGGAGCCGACGGCGCGCGGATCCTCCGGGCGGAGGTCCTCCAAGCCCACGTCCCGGCCTCCAGGGGGTTCGCAATGATCGCCAACGCAGTATAACGATGTTTTGACACAGCGTTGAGTTCACTCGACATCGCGTCAACTGCGTTGCCGCGCCGGGGCCGCCGGCGGGCCTACACTGGCGCCCGACGAAACGAGCGCACGGCTCATGAGGCGCATGGGGGCACGGATGCCATCCGAACCGGTTCCCGCGGCCCGGGGCGCGGGCCGGGCCGCCGGGCGCGGCCGCCGCCGCCCGCGGCTGAACCGCGGCGACCGCCAGGAGATCGCCCTGCTGGACAGCGTGGAGCGGCTGGTCGGCGGCAAACCGCTGGCCGAGATCACCCTCGACGAGATCGCCGCGGGCGCCGGGCTGTCCCGGGCCGCCGTCTACTTCTACTTCGACGGCCGGGACGCGGTGCTGCGCGCGGCCCTCGACCGGGCCATCGAGGCGGGGATGGGCATCCTCGACGCGCACGCCGGGCGGGGCCTCGGCGAGGCGCTGGCCGACATCATGGCCGACTTCCTCGGCTGGTGGCGCCGCAAGGGCGGCCTGATCTGCGCCATCATCGACCAGAGCGGCCGGGACGCGCAGCTGCGCGACGCCTGGCGGGCCTTCTTCGAACGCTCCGGCGGCATCCTGGCCGAGGCGCTGGAGCGGGACCGGGCCGCGGGCCTGGTGCCCGACCTCGGCGACGCCCGCGAAATGTGCGTCGCCCTCACCTACATGTGCGAACGCAACTTCTACATGCTCTTCTCCCGCGAGCACCGCGCCGAGGAGGAAGAGGAGCTGTGCGCCCTGCTCGTCCGGTTGAGCCGCCGCGCCCTCGGCTACCCCGCCTCCTGAACGGCCCGGGCCGCGCCGTGCTCAGGTGCCGGCCGGGCGGTCGGCGGGCTCGCCCTGCCGCCGGGGGAGGAGGGCGGCCAGGCGCTTGGGGACGATCAGGCGGTAGCTGTCCTCGACGAGCTCGGCGATCTCGTCCCAGTCCTGCTCGACGTCCAGGCGGGCGCCCACCCAGCCCTTGCGGCCGACGTACGCCGGGACGAAGAAGCGCTCCGGGGCCTCGGCGACCAGGGCCTCCTGCACTCCCGGGGCGCCCTTGAAGACCATCGACAGCCCGTCCTCGGTGGTCATCACGAACATCTTGTCCCGCACCCGGTAGGCGGGCGCGGTGTGACCGCCGAACGGCTTCTCCACCGCCTCCGGCAGCGACAGGCAGATCTCCCGCAGCCGCGCCGCCGCATCCAGCTCGTCCATGCCCGGTGCATCCCTTCCAGCCGATGCAGTTCCGCCCAGCCTAGGCGCACCCACCGACAATCTCCGGCCGCGCCGGAGCGTGACGCCGCCCCCGCGGCGGCGTCCGGAGAAAGGGATGACCGAAACGGGTCGGCGGCCACCTCCGGCCACGCACGCCGCCCGGAAATGGCGCTACGTTCCGAGATCGAGTTTCGGGATGCATCATCCCCTTCGTCCCATGTGGAGCAGCCGAATGCGCCTACACCCTCGGAACGCCCACCTGAGCCGGAGCGGGCTCCGCGCCGCCACCGTGGTCGCCGCGCTCGCCCTGCCCCTGTCGCTGGCCGCCCCCGCCGGAGCCGATCCCGGCGCGGCCGACCAGCGCCGCGTCATGGCATCGATCAACGCGCCCGGCGCCAAACGGCACCTGCAGAAACTGCAGGCGATCGCCCGGGCCAACGGCGGCACCCGCGCCTCCGGCACGCCCGGCTACGCCGCCTCCCGCGACTACGTGGCGGGGCAGCTGCGCAAGGCCGGGTACAAGGTGACCGTCCAGCCGTTCGAGTTCCCCTTCTTCCAGGAGAACTCCACGGCGCTGCTGAACCAGGTCTCCCCGGACCCCACCACCTACCAGCCCACCCCGCCGGACGGCGGCACCGTCGGCGACTTCGCCACCATGACCTACTCCGGCTCCGGCGACGTCACCGCGACCGTGCAGGCCGTCGACCTGACGCTGCCCCCGTCGCCCGAGCCCGGCTCCACCAGCGGCTGCGAGGCGTCCGACTTCGCCTCGTTCACCGCCGGGAACATCGCGCTGCTGCAGCGCGGCACCTGCACGTTCGAGGAGAAGGCCCGCAACGCCCAGGCCGCCGGCGCGGCCGCCGTGATCATCTTCAACGAGGGGCAGCCGGGCCGCACCGAGACCCTGCAGGGCACCCTCGGCCAGCCCGGCTTCACCATCCCGGTGGTCGGCACCAGCTTCGCCGTCGGCGAGGACCTGGCCTCCCCGGAGGGCACCGTCGTGCGGGTCAAGACCGACACCGAGAGCGAGACCCGCACCACCTGGAACGTGCTGGCCGAGTCCAAGAAGGGACGCGCCGACCGGGTCGTCATGAGCGGCGCGCACCTCGACAGCGTCACGGCCGGACCGGGCATCAACGACAACGGCTCCGGCAGCGCCGCGCTGCTGGAGGTCGCCCTGCGCACCGCCAAGCTGCAGCCCAAGAACAAGGTGCGGTTCGCCTGGTGGGGCGCCGAGGAGCTCGGCCTGCTCGGCGCCGAGCACTACGTGGCGAACCTGTCGGACGCCGAACGCGCCAAGATCCGGCTCTACCTGAACTACGACATGGTCGCCTCGCCCAACTACGCCTTCAAGATCTACGACGGGGACGACTCCGACGCCACCGGCGCCCCGGCCGGCCCGCCCGGATCGGACGAGATCGAGAAGACCTTCGAGAAGTACTTCGACGCCCTGCGCATCGGCCACGTCGGCACCGACTTCGACGGCCGCTCCGACTACGGCCCGTTCATCGAGGCCGGCATCCCGTCCGGCGGCCTGTTCACCGGCGCCGAGGGCATCAAGACCGCCGAGGAGGCCAAGCTGTTCGGCGGCACCGCCGGTGAGGCGTACGACAAGTGCTACCACCAGGCGTGCGACGACCTGTCGAACATCAGCGACAGGGCGCTCGCGGTGAACCTGGGCGCGATCGCTTACGTCACCCTCACCTACGCCTACGGCAACGACCTGCCCGGCCCCGAGAACCGGACCGCGGCCGCGAGCGGCGCCCGCACGGCCGCCGCCGACCACGGCCACGACCACGGGCTGACCAGGTAACGCTCCTTTCGGCGTCCGTGTGCGCCGCGCCCTTCGGAGGCGCGGCGCACACGGACGCTTTCTCATTCGGTGCGGCAGACGGTGCCGTTGAGGGTGAACACCGACGGCAGGACGTTCGGGCCGCTGTACCCGGCGACGAAGCCCACGCTCACCGTGCCCCCGCCCGCGGCGAGCTCGGCGTTGTGGTCCAGGTTGGCGACCGTGACGTCCCGCCCGTTCTGCTGCCAGACGCCGTTCCAGCCGCCGTCCATCTGCTGCCATCCGGTCGGCCAGGTGAAGGCGAGCGTCCAGCCGTGCAGCGGCTCGGGACCGTTGTTGGTGATGTCGATGCCGCCGATGTAGCCGCTGGACCAGTCGCCGCTGGCGCTGTAGCGGACCGAGCAGGTGCTGTCCTGCGGCGTGCCGGTGGTGAAGGTGAGCGGCGCCGACGCCCAGGAGACGTCGCCCGCGGTGTCGCGCGCCAGCACGTTGACCGTGTAGCGGGTGCCGGGCCGCAGGTTGCGGGCGGTGAACGAGGTGCCCGCGGTCTCGCCGAGCTGCTCGCTGGTCGCGCCGTCCTGCCGGTACACCTCGTACTTGGCGATCGGGTGGTCTCCGGCGGCGGACGCGGTCCAGGAGATGGTGGCGGTGCTGTCGGTGACCTGCTCGGCGGCGGGCGCTCCGGGCTCGGCCGGCGCGCCGGACGGCTTGTCCGCGGGGTGCAGGACGAGCGTCGTCAACGAGTACGGCGGCAGCGTCCGGCTCGTGGCGTCGCCGTCCCGCCCGGTGGTGATCGAGGTGTCGCCGTTGCGGTGGGAGTACACGGTGGGCGAGCCGCTCGCCGGGGTGTAGCCGACGTAGTCGAGCTTCACCGTGCGCTCGCGGTCGGGGTCCTTGTTCAGCAGCAGCACCGCCAGGTCGCCGTTGGGACGGCGCGCGGCGTGCGCGGCGACCAGCGGGTCGTCCGTCCCGGCCTGCACGAACCGGTCGCCGGGACGCACGAACAGGTTCATCATCGACAGGCCGTGGTAGGGGGCGAACGGCGTGTTGAGCGGCGGCTCGCACACCGGCCCGTCGGCCGTGCACGTCCCGCTGGACAGCATCCCGAAGTCGCCGTAGTCGGTGTACCCGGCGACCGTGGACACCTTGTCGATGCCGTTGTGCACGTTCCACCAGTTGACGGTGAAGACGCCGTTCTCCAGCAGCCCGCTGTAGACGTCGGCCAGGAACAGCGCGCCCGGCTGGGTGTTGGGGCCGACCCCCACGTTGGTCTCGGTGAGGCTGATGCCGAGGTTCCGGCCGCCGGCGTAGCGGCGGATCTGCTCGCGCAGCAGGTACACGGCGTCGTCGATGTGCGCGGACTTGTCCAGCGCCTCGGCCGCGGTGCCGCCGCCCGGGTACCAGTGCACGTCCACGAAGTCGATCTTCGATCCGGCGATGGACAGCACCGTCTGGTTCCAGGTGCCCTCGTCGCCCTCGCCGACCAGGGCGTCCGGCCAGTTCGCGGGCATGGTGAGCACCGCGCCGACCTTGATCGACGGATCGGCCGCCTTCATCGCGTCGGCGAACGCGACGACGCCGCGGGCGTACGCCGCCGGGCTCTTGTCGGGGTGGTCGTCGGCCTCCCACTGCGCGCCGTAGTGGCCGTTGCCGTAGTTCTCGTTGCCGACCACCCAGTACCGGGTGCCGTACTTCTTGGTCACGTTGGCGTACCGCACCCAGTCGGCGGCCTCCTCGGGCGTCCCGGTGCCGTAGTTGGCGATGATCATCGGCTCGGCGCCGATCCGCTGCACCGACGCCATGAACGTGTCGAAGTCGGTGTCCGGCGCCACGTAACCGCCCGGAGCGGTGTGGTCCTTCCAGTGGTAGATGTCGCCGTAGGAGCCGCCCGGGTACCGCTTGACCCGCACCCCGGCGGCCTTCATCAGGTCGGACACCGCCGCGGTGCCGAGC
Source organism: Actinomadura keratinilytica (assembly GCF_039539665.1). Lineage (NCBI taxonomy): Bacteria > Bacillati > Actinomycetota > Actinomycetes > Streptosporangiales > Thermomonosporaceae > Actinomadura > Actinomadura keratinilytica. The sequence goes on along the minus strand of NZ_BAABDO010000090.1, from coordinate 21,368 downwards.
TGGGCGTCCCAGATCGCGTCGTTGACCCCGAGCCCGGTCTCCGGCATGGCCGCCAGCCCGCCCCGGGCGTTGACGGTGACGGCGACCTCCGCGGCCGCCGCGCCGGCCGGTCCGGGCGCCGCGAGCAGGGCGGCGGTCAGCAGCGACGTCACGAGCGCGGCGAGAGGACGGCGAATTCGCATGGAGGATCCCGTCGGCACATCGGTGATCAAGTGGGCCTCATGCTGAGATCGCCCCGACACCGTGTCAACGCCGCCCCGGGCCCCGCTCCGGCGCGGGGCGGCCGGCCCGCGCTGCCGCGCCCCGCGTCGCGCCTGATCAACGCCCCCGCCCGAGGGCCTCCGGGGCGCCTGCCCCCGGCCCGTCCTCCGCCGTGCGCCGCGTGAAACCTTTCACGCCGGGTCGGCGTGGACGGCGCGCCGACGGTGCGGTGCCGCAGCTCGCGGCGATATGTGCTGATTGTCGGTGTGCTGCTGGTGCCTCGGTGACATGTGCGACAACTGCGGCCGAAAAAGCGGAATCTGACACTAGGATGATCGTCAAGATCGCACGGTGCGGACCGTGCGTCCTTGCGTCATCACGCATGGCCGGTGAGGAGCGACGGTGGCTGACGAGCGGCCGCGGCCCAAGGGCTTCGACCCGACGGTGCCGAACATTGCTCGCATGTACGACTACTACCTCGGTGGCAAGGACCACTACGAGGCCGACCGGGTGCGGGCCGAGGAGGCGAAGGCCGCCGACCCCACCCTGCTGTCCACGATCAAGGCCAACCGGGCCTTCCTGGGACGGGCGGTGCGCCATCTCGCCGAACAGGGCATCGACCAGTTCCTCGACATCGGCACCGGCCTGCCCACCCAGCAGAACGTGCACCAGATCGCGCACTCGGTGAACCCCGACGCCCGCGTCGTGTACGTCGACTACGACGAGCAGGTCGTCGCGCACGCGCGGGCGCTTTTGGCCGGGTCGGGGAACGTGCGGATCGTCCAGGCCGACCTGCGCCGCCCCCAGGAGATCCTCGACCACCCCGGCACCCGCGCCCTGCTCGACTTCAGCAAGCCGGTGGCGCTGCTGCTGGTCGCGACGCTGCACTTCATCCCGGACGAGGACGACCCGTACGGCATCATGGCCCGGCTGCGCGACGCCCTGGCGCCGGGCAGCCACCTGGCGCTGACGCACGCCTCGGCCGACGGCATCCCCGACGTGGTCGCCAAGGTCGTCGAGGTCTACAAGAAGACCTCCGCCCCCGGAACGCCGCGCACGGCCGAGCAGGTGCGCGCCCTGTTCGGCGACTTCGAACTGCTCGAACCCGGTCTGGTGTGGGCGCCGCTGTGGCGGCCCGAGCAGCCGGTGACACCAGAGGAGGCTGTGCGCATCTGGTTCTACGCGGGCGTCGGCCGCAAGCCCTGACGTCCGCCGGACAAGGCTCCCAATCGTTGGTCCTCGAAGAGGACATGTCCGAGAGAGAGGGCGACATGCGAGCCGAGACGGTCGGGGCCGCGCTGGCGGACGCGGCGAAACGGGACGGGGCGTTCCTGCACGACGGCGACGACACCCTCACCTTCGGCCGGTTCGACGAGCTGGCCGACCGGGTCGCGGCCGGACTGCTGGCGCGCGGCGTCCGGCGCGGCGACCGGATCGGGCTGCTCGGCCCCAACACGGCGCAGTGGCTGGCCGTCTTCTTCGGCGCCGCGCGGATCGGCGCGGTCGTCGTCCCGCTGAACGTGCGGTACCGGGAGCGGGAGCTGTCCCACATGCTCGGCCAGAGCGGCGCCCGCATGGTGGTCAGCGTGGACGCCGCGGCCGGCTTCGACTTCGCGGAGTTCTTCGACGGCTTCCGCGCGCGGCTGCCGGGCGTGCGCGACTACGTGTTCTTCGGCAGGGGCTTCGACGGCAGCATCTCGTTCGACGAGCTGACCGCGACCCCGGTCGACGCGGCGGCGCTGGCGGCGGCCCGCGAGGAGGTGGCCCCGGACGACCCGCTGGTGATCCTTTACACCTCCGGGACCACCGGCCGCCCCAAGGGCGCGATCATCACCCACGGCAGCATCCTGGCCTCGGCGACCGCGCAGGCCGAGCACTTCGCGCTGGGCCCCGGCGACGTCCAGCTCGGCCACCTGCCGCTGAACCACGTCGGCGGCATCACCTGCACCGTGATGACCGCGCTGGTCAGCGGGGGAGCGGTGGCGCTGGTGCCCGCGTTCGGCCCGGACGCCTCGCTGCGCGCGATCGAACGGCACCGCGTGACCGTCCTGGCCGCGGTGCCGACCATGTACGTGCTCATGCTCGGCCACGACGGCTTCGCCGACCGCGACGTGTCGTCGGTGCGCATCTGCATCGCGGGCGGCTCCAACGTGGAGCCCGCGCTGGCCGACTCGATCCGGCGGGGCTTCCCGACGGCGTCGCTGTACGGCCTGTACGGCCTGTCGGAGTCCTCGGGCGCGTGCGTCCTGTCGCGCCGGGACGACGACCCGGAGACGGTGTCGCGCACCCTCGGCACGGTGATCGGCGACTTCGAGGCCCGGGTCGTCGGCCGCGACGGGGCCGTCCTGCCGCCGGGGGAGGCCGGCGAGCTGCAGGTCCGCGGCGCCTGCGTGGCCGCCGGGTACTGGGACATGCCCGAGGAGACCGCCGAGGTCTTCCTGCCGGACGGCTGGCTGGCCACCGGCGACATGGTGGAGATGGAGCCCTCCGGGCACCTGGTGCTGCGCGGCCGCAAGAAGGAGATGTACATCCAGGGCGGCTTCAACGTCTACCCGGTGGAGATCGAGAACGTCCTGACCGCGCACCCGAAGGTCGCGATGGCCGCGGGGATCGGCGTGCCCGACGACGTCCTCGGCGAGGTCGGCCGGTTCTACGTGGTGCCCCGGCCGGATGTCGAACCGCCCACCGCCGAGGAGCTCACCGCCTACTGCCGGGACCGGCTGGCCGACTACAAGGTCCCGCGCCAGTTCGTCGTCACCACCGACGTGCCGCTCACCCCCGTCGGCAAGATCCACAAGGCCCTGCTCAAAGAGCGGTACCTGGCGGAGTCCTGAGCGCCTCCCCGGGCCGCCGCGTGGCGGCGGACGCGCGCAGGAACGCGTGACGTTCAGTCCGGATCGAGAACCGGATCGAGAAGGCGCAGGGCGTCGGCCGCGGCCCGGCGGACCCGGCGGGAATCGTCACGGGACAGCTCGGTGAGGCGGTCGGTGACCTCGGGGCCGACCCAAGGCGGCAGGGTGTCGTGCGACCGCCCGTAATCGGCCAGCGTGCGCGCCGCCTCGTAGCGGGCGTCTTCGTCGGGGGCCCGCAGCAGGGCGGCGAACAGGTCGGCGTCCTGCCCCGTGCCGGCGTCGGCCAGCAGCGCCGGCGCCGCCGCCCGGCCGTCGCCGTGCGACTCCTCGGCGAGCCGCCGCAGCCGCGCCCGCACCTCCGGGTGCCGTGTGTCGGCGTGACGCCTCAGCGCCTGGTGTTAGTACCAGCTCAGCACCGGATGCGCGACCCAGCCGCTCAGCAGCGCCTCCACGACGCGGGCCCGCCGCCGGCGCGCCCGCGGCACGTCCAGGTCCATCGAGGCCAGGCCGTGGACGGCGCCATGCCGGACGTCATGGTCCGGGGCGTCGAGCAGGGCGATCAGGCGGTCGGCGTCGTTCGGGTCGCCCACCGTCCCCAGTGCGCAGGCGGCGGCGCCGCGCACCACCGGGGGCACCGCCGTCCGGCCCGTCACCACCGCGCGCAGCCGCCGGACGGCTTCCGGTGTGCCGATGTCGCCCATGATCCCGGCGGCGACCGGACCCGCCCGGTGGTCCTGCAGCCAGCGGACGGCCGCCGCCAGGCCGCGCCCACCGCATCGTCCGGCGAAGCCGAGCAAAGGAATCGCCGCCTCGGGGTCGCGTTCGACCTCGAGCGCGGCGAGCAGGCGGTCGGCCGTCTCCGGCCGCGGATCCCGGAGCAGGATCAACGCCGCGACCCGCCGCACCTCCGGTTCGGCGGCGGTGAGCCCGGCCTCGGCGAGGTCCGGGCGGCCGTGATGGGCGACCATGCTCAGGGCCGCTGCGCGTGCCCTGCCCGGCTCCGAGGCCGCCACCCGCGACAGCCGGGGCAGCAGGACGTCGTCGTGTGCGCCGGGATGCAGCACTTTCCGCAGCACCACGCCCGCGGAACCCCGGACCGCCCGCACGGGATCGTCGAGCAGGTCGACCAGCGCCGCGACGTCCCCGGGCTCGCCCAGCCGCTCCAGCGCGACCAGCGCGTTCAGCCTGACGTGGTATTCCTCGTCGCGCAGCAGCCGCCCGAACGCGGCGGTGGCGGCCGGCCCGGTCAGCTCCAGGCGGTCCGCCGCCAGCGCGGCCCGGCGGCGGACCCGCGCGTCCGGGTCGGCCGGCAGCTCGATGAGAAGGTCGTGGACCGGCCTCTCGACGGCGCGCCGCCCGTCGCGCGGCGCCCGCTTCCCGGGCGTCGGCACCAGGAGCCTGCCGAGCCCGATCACCGCGGCCGCGCGCACCCCGGGATCGCCGTCCCGCGCCGCCGCGATGAGGACCGCGGTGTGCTCCGGGCGGCCGATCCGCCCCAGCCCCTTGGCGGCGGCCGCACGCCGCGGCGGGTCGGCCTCTGAGATCTCCCGCACGAAGAACTCGATCTGGTGCTCGGTCCCCATGACATCGCCCCCTTGCCACGGGGACGTCCCTGCCTCCGATGCGGTTGGCTGCGTTCGGGGCCTGCGCGAGGGAAAGGAAAGCCCGAAATGCGGCGGGTCAGGGTTTGCGGGCGACGCCGCCGAGGACGCCCTCGTCGGAGGGCGTCTCGAAGGGGCTCGGGTCGGGACGCCACTCGTTGATGGGCACGACGCCGGGTTCGACGAGCTCCAGTCCCTCGAACAGGCGCGCGATCTGCTCGGGGCGCCGCAGGTGGTACGGGGCGGAGCCGCCTTCGTTGTAGCGGCGGGTGGCCTCGACGTTGGCCGGGTTGGTGTCGGTGCTGTCGTTGATCGCCAGGTAGCTGCCGGCCGGCAGGGCGTCCATCAGCTGCCGGACGATCGACCGCGCCTCCGCGTCGTCGCCGGCGTTGTCGATATGGCCGAGGATCTGCATGAGCAGCAGCGCGACCGGCCGGCCGAGGTCGAGCGTCCGCGCGGCCTCGCGGATGATGGTGCCGGGGTCGCGCAGGTCGGCCTCGATGTAGCTGGTGACCCCCTCGGGGCTGCTGGTCAGCAGCGCGTTGGCGTGCATCAGCACCAGCGGGTCGTTGTCGACGTAGACGATCCGCGACTCGGGCGCCGCCCGCTGGGCGATCTCGTGGGTGTTGTCGACGGTCGGCAGGCCGGTGCCGATGTCCAGGAACTGCCGTATGCCGGCCTCGCCCGCCAGGAAGCGCACCACCCGCCCGAGGAAGTAGCGCGAGCCCCGGGCCAGGTCGGTGATCCCCGGGTAGACCTGCCGGAACGCCTCGCCCGCCGCCCGGTCCACCGGATAGTTGTCCTTGCCGCCGAGCCAGTAGTTCCAGATGCGCGCCGAGTGCGGCACGGTCGCGTCGATCTTGGGGTGCTCCGGGCCCGGGGCGTCGGGCGGAGGAATGTCGCTGCCGGTCACGGAAACACCCTCCTCGGCGGAGATGTCGGACTATCACCGATTATCGCTCACCGGTCTCGTCGGCTCCCGGCCGCGCCGCGTCCGCGGGGCTCACTGCTGCGGTGGCCGCGGGGTGTCCATGGACAGGCGGCGCGCGGCCAGACCGGCCCAGCCCAGGCCCAGCGCGGTCGCGTACAGGACGCCGCCCGCCCCCAAACCCGCCGCGAGCAGCCCGGCGGCGCTGGGCAGCACGATCTGCCCGGTGCGGTTGCCGAGCAGCCGCAGCGACATGGCGCGGCCGCGCGCACCGGGGGGAGCGGATTCGGCCAGCCACGACATGGTGAGCGGCTGCCCGACGCCCAGCCCGAACCCGGCCACCACCAGCAGCACTGCCAGCAGCCACGTCGGCGAGGACAGCGGGGCCAGGCCCAGCGCGAGGGCCGCCGCCACGGTGCTGGCCACCAGCAGGCGGCGGCGGCCGAGCGCGCCGCTGAGCCGTCCCAGGAAGAACCGCGAGCCCATGGACGCCAGCCCGCGCAGGGTCAGCAGCATGCCCACGGTGCCGGACGACAGGCCGCGCTCGGCCCCCAGCGCGGGCAGGTAGGCCAGCGTGATGTCCACGGCCGACAGCACCACGCAGCTGGTCAGCAGCGCGTGCGGCAGTCCGGGCAGGCGCAGCAGCGCCCGGGTCGGCGGCCCCTCCTCCCGGACCCGCGCCGGGGCCCGCTCGGTGCCGGCCAACGCCAGGGACAGCACGATCAGCACGGCCGACACCGCGCACGTCCAGGCGAAGATGCGCCCGGTGTCGGGGATGTCGCGGTGGCCGCCGAACACGGCGATCAGCACCGGGCCGGCCGACTGCCCCAGCGACGCGGCGAAGGTGTAGAGGCCGAAGGCGGTGTCGTGGGCGCCCCGGGAGGCGGTGTTGGCGACCAGCGCCTGCTGGCCGACCACGCAGCCCAGATGCCCGGTGCCCAGCAGCATGGCCGCGGCGACCAGCCCGCCGACGGTGTCCCCGGCCACCAGGAAGGCCAGGCAGGAGCAGGTCAGCAGGGCCGCGCCGCCGGTCATCACCCGGCGCTCGCCGACCCGGTCGGTCAGCTGCCCGGCGGGCAGCGCCAGGAACAGCGGGGCCAGGGCGAAGGCGGCGGCCAGGGCGCCCAGCCCGGCCGCGGGCACGTCCAGCTCGATCGCGCGGTACGACATCGTGGGGCGCAGCACGAACGTGACCGCCTGCGTGATCACCGCGTGCGCCAGCAGCGCCGCGGTCCGGCCGCGTCCGAGCGGCCCGCCCATGGCCGGGCCGCCCCCTGTCGACCGCCTCATCCGCCTCCCGTCTTATAACCAAGGCGTGCATTTGCGCCTGGCGGGCAGAGATCATAGCGCGTGGGTGGATTCGGGCGTTATAACGGGGGGCCGCAAGCGGCAGCGTGGAAGGTGGAATGACTGCTCCTTTGACGCCTTGTCAGCCCCTGTCGCGAAACGTATGGTGAATACATGTGTTTCCGTCGGGAGGCGGGGGAGACCGGCCGGGGGCGGCGGAACCCGGCCCGCGACCGCGTGCCGGACGCGGCGCCGGCTCAGCCCGGCGAGTGAGGGCGAGTGAGGAGGTCGTCATGACCGCGACGGAGACCAGGGCCTTCCCGTTCAGCGAGCCCGAGCGGCTCGACATGGAGCCGCTGTTCGCCGAACTGCGCCGCGACCGGCCGGTGTGCAGAGTGCAGCTGCCCTACGGCGAGCCCGCCTGGCTGGCCACCCGCTACGAGGACGTCAAGTTCGTGCTCAGCGACCCCCGGTTCAGCCGCGCCGCCGCCGTGTCCCGCGACGAGCCGCGCTCCCGCGGCTACCGCGGCCCGTCCGGCAGCATCATGAGCCTCGACCCGCCCGAGCACAGCAGGCTGCGCAGGCTGGTCACCAGGGCGTTCACCGTCCGGCGCGTGGAGCGGCTGCGGCCGCGCGCCGAACAGATCGCCGGCGAACTGGTCGACCGGATGATCGCCAAGGGCGCCCCGGCCGAGCTGGTCGAGGACTTCGCGCTGCCGCTGCCGATCACCGTGATCTGCGAGCTGCTCGGCGTCCCCGTCGAGGACCGGGCCCGCTTCCGCGTCTGGTCGGACGCCTTCCTGTCCACCACCCGGTTCACCCCCGAGCAGGTGGCCGAGCACGTGGCGCGGCTGCGCGAGTACATGGCCGGGCTGATCGCCGAACGCCGCCGGGAGCCGAGGGACGACCTGCTCGGCGCGCTCGTCGTGGCCCGCGACCAGGAGGACCGGCTGTCGGAGGACGAGATGCTGGCGCTGGCCGAGGGCATCCTCGTCGCCGGTCACGAGACGACCGCCTCGCAGATCCCCAACTTCGTCTACGTGCTGCTCACCCACCCCGAGCAGCTGGCGATGCTGCGCGCGGACCTCGGCCTGGTGCCGCGCGCGGTCGAGGAGCTGATGCGCTACGTCCCCCTCGGCCTGGCCGGGGGCGGCGCCCGGTACGCGCTCGAAGACGTCGAACTGGGCGGCGTGACCGTCCGGGCGGGCGAACCCGTGGTGGTCGCCCTGCCCTCGGCCAACCGGGACGAGACCGTCTACAGCGATCCCGACCGGCTCGACCTGCGGCGCCAGGAGGCGCCCCACGTCGGTTTCGGGCACGGCCCGCACCACTGCCTGGGCGCGCCGCTGGCCCGCATGGAGCTGCAGGTCGCCCTGCGCACGCTGCTGGAGCGCCTGCCGGGCCTGCGCTTCGCCGGGTCCGAGCAGGACATCGTCTGGAAGACCGGCATGGCGACCCGGGCCCCCGAACGCTTCCCCATCACCTGGGACGCCCCGTAACCCCACCCTGCCGGGCCGCGCGCCGCGCAGGCGGTGACGTGCCCGGATGCCCGGTGACATCGGCGGTCGCCCATCGTGGCGTCACCCGGCGGCCGGCGGCTGCCCTAGGGAGCACTTCTTTACCTGAAATATGCTTCCTACGACATCCGCGAACCCGCTTCCCGACCCGGGGTGATCACGTGGGCGCCACCGACGCGCTCGGCGGCAGGAACAGGACCTTCCTCACCGACCACGCCCGCGTGCTGATCCACATCGCGCGCAACCCGCAGGCCCGCATCCGCGACATCGCGGCGGGCATCGGCATCACCGAACGCGCCACCCAGCTGATCATCAACGACCTCGAAGAGGCCGGCTACCTGACCCGCGCCCGGGTGGGCCGCCGCAACACCTACACGATCAACCCCGACCGGCCCTTCCGCCACCCGGCCGAGGGCGACCACCACATCAACGCGCTCATCACCCTGTTCACCGGCCACGATGAGACACTCGGCGGTCACGGCGGCGCCCGGTCCGCCCGCCCCGCCCCCTCCTCCCCGGCGCGAGAACAGGCGACCCCCGATGAGCACTGATCCCGAACTGACCGTCGAAATCACCGAGCAGGGCGGCTACTCCCTCGTGGTGCCCGCCGGGTCCATCGACTTCCACACCCACCCGGCGCTGGACGAGCACCTCGCCCGCGCGATCGACCCGACCGGCCTGGCGGTGATCGCGGACATGAGCGGCGTGACCTTCTGCGACTCCAGCGGCCTCGCCGTCTTCGCCCGCGCCCGCCGCCGCGCCGACGCCCGCGGCGTCACCATGGTCATCGTCGGCATGCCCGGCCGCGTCGAGCGGGTCTTCTCCGTCACCGGCCTCGACCGGGCCTTCTGCCGCCGGCCCGGCCTCCGGACCGCCCCGCACTGGCTGGAGACCGGCGCCGGCGTGCCCAGCGCCTCCTGAACCCGGCCGAACCCGCGGCGGGCCGAAGGTCCCCGGCCTCGGGGCCTCCGGCCCCTACCTGGGCGAATCCGGTTCGGCGAGACTGGAGACGAGCCCGCCGCGGGGGAGGTGGCCCATGAGCGAGGACGGCGCTGGACGCCCCGTTCTGGTCGGATACGACGGATCCCCGGCCGCCGAGGTCGCGTTGCGCTGGGGAGTGGAGGAGGCCCGGCTCCGCGGCCTCCCCGTCACCGTCTGCCACGCCTGGCACTGGCCCTACCCGATGCGCCGGCCGGACGAGGAGACCCTGGAGATCCTGCGCGGCGCGGGCGCGATCGTGGCCGACGAGGGCGTCCGCAAGGCCCACGCCCTGCTGACGGGCGAAGGCGTGCGCAGGGCGCGCGCCCTCGCCGGTCAGCGAGGCGGGGACGTCGAGGTCCGCTGGTGCCTGGAGCGGGGCTGGGCCGCGGCGGTGCTGCTGCAGGCGTCCCGCGACGCCGAGCTGGTCGTGCTCGGCCTGCGCGGCCACGGCGGGTTCGAGGGGCTCACGGTCGGGTCCACCGCGGTGCAGGTCGCCTCCCGCGCCGACCGTCCGGTCGTCGTCGTGGGCGCGGACACGGCGCACGACCGCCGGGACGGCGCCCCCATCGTCGTCGGGGTGGACGGCTCGCCGGCCAGCGAGGCGGCACTCGGATTCGCCTTCGCGGAGGCCGCGCTGCGCGGCGCGTCCCTGCTGGCGGTGTGCAGCTGGTGGGACCCCTCCGCGCTGCCCGGCCCGGACCGGGCCCCCTTCGTCCGGCCCGACAAGCTGCGGCACGAGGCGATCGTGCGGTTCGACCAGGCCGTCGCCCCGTGGCGCGCCGAGTACCCCAAGGTGCCGGTCGAGACCAGGTTCGTCGTCGAGAAACCGCGGCACGCCCTGCTCGACGCCGCAGACGGCGCTGCGCTGCTGGCCGTCGGCGACCGCGGGATCGGATCGACCCCGCAGACCCTGCTCGGCCCCGTCACCCAGGCCGTGCTGCAGCAGGCGCCGTGCCCCGTGGCGGTCGTGCCCGCACCGGCCCGGTGAAACGCCCGGCGGGTCAGGGTTCGATGAGGCCGGTGCGGATGGCGTAGCGCACCAGTTCCAGGCGGTCCTTCATGCCGAGCTTGGCCAAGATGTTCGCGCGGTGCCGCTCGACGGTCTTGACGCTGATGACCAGGGTGTCGGCGATCTCCTTGGACGAATGCCCCTCGGCGACCAGCTTGAGGATCTCCTCCTCGCGCGGGGACAGCACGGTGTCCGGTACCTGCCCGGTGCCGGCGTGCTCGAGGTAGGTGCGGATCAGAGTGCTGACCGCCCCCGGATACAGGAACGGCTCGCCGCGCATCGCCGCCCGGCATGCCGCGATCAGGTCGCGGTCGGCCAGCGACTTGAGCACGTACCCGGCGGCTCCCGCCTTCAGCGCCTCGAACAGGTACTGCTCGTTGTCGTGCATGGTGAGGATCAGGATGCGCAGGCCGGGCCGGCGGCGCGACAGCTCCCGGGCGGCCTGCAGGCCGGTCATCCGCGGCATCGCCACGTCCAGGATGGCCAGGTCCGCCTCGACCCGCTGCCCGGCGGTGCCCTGAAGCAGCGCGACCGCCTCGGCGCCGTCCCCGGCCTCGGCGACCACCTCCAGGTCCGGTTCGCCGTCGAGGATGAGCCGGACGCCGCGGCGCACCAGGGCGTGGTCGTCGGCCAGCAGGATGCGGGTCTTCGGGACGTCGTGCACGGGCGGGTTCGGGCTGGCGGTCATGGCATGTCCTCGCCGGATTCTCGGGTGCCGGGGCGGCACCGGCCGGTGGCGCCGCCGGGCACGTACAGAGTGACGCGGGTGCCGCCCTCGGGCCGGTTCTGCAGGTTGAGGGTGCCGCCGACCAGCAGCGCGCGTTCCCGCATGCCCCGGATCCCGGCGCCTTCGACGGCATCGCCGATCCCCTTGCCGTCGTCGTCGACGCACAGCAGCACACCCCCGTCGGCAGGGGCCAGGCTGAGCTCGACCTGCGCGGCGCCCGAGTGGCGGGCGGCATTGGTCAGGGCCTCCTGGGCGATCCGGTACAGCACCAGCTCGACCTGCGGGCCGAGGGGCGGCAGGGCCGGGTGCAGGGTCCGCCGCACACGCAGGGTGGTGTGGGTGTCGAACTGGGCGGCCAGCGCGGTCAGCGCGCTGGCCAGCCCCAGGTCCTCCAGCACGTCGGGCCGCAGCCTGCGGGCGATGCGGCGCACCTCGTCCAGACTCTGCCGGGTGGTCTCCTGGGCCTGGCGCAGCTCCTCGCGCAGCGGCTCGGGGGCCCGGTCGGTGAGCCGCTTGAGGTCCAGCAGCAGGGCGGTCAGGCTCTGGCCGATCTCGTCGTGCAGCTCCCGGGCGATGCGGCGCCGCTCGTCCTCCTGCGCCGACAGGGCGCGGGCGCTGCTGGTGCCGCGTTCGGTCTCCAGGCGCTGCAGCATCTGGTTGAAGGTGTCGATCAGCGTGGCGATCTCGCGGCTGCCGGTGACCGGCAGCCGCTGGCCGGGACGCAGCAGGTCGACGGTGGTCATCAGGCGGGCCAGCCGGTCCAGGGGCGCCAGCCCCCAGCGCAGCAGCAGCGCGTTGGCGAGCAGCATCGACGCCAGCCCCGCCAGCAGCACCATCGCCTCGGTCAGCCGGATGGGCACCGACACCGTCCATGGCCCGATCATCAACAGGACGGTGGCGAACGCCCCCACCAGCGCGTTGAGCCAGAACACCCGCCAGAACAGCCGCACTGACCGCACGTCCCCCCTGTCGTCTGCCCGGTCGGCCCCACTGACGAACCGTTCGTGTCCCATCCTCTCGCGTTCCCTGCCTCGTCCCGCGGCGGACGCGTCTGCGAGAAGCCTCGCGTTCACGGCGTGAACGCTGATACCACGGTAGGGCGCCCCGACCGGGGGCCGGATCCGTCCGCCCAGCGCTCCCGCCGCTCCATCCTGCCGCCCGCCGCCCCGACGGGGCGATACGGGGCGGCACCCATGCCCCAGACCGCCGTCCATACCCTGTGACCTGCGAATACAGGACCCGCACGCGGCGAATGGGTGGCGGCCCCGATGGCGCCCGGCGCGATGGTCGCCCATGGTAGAGCGGAAACGGGGGAGCCGATCGCCACGGGCGCCCCGGCGGGCGCCGGAGGTACGGCGAGCCGGCGCCGCGCGAGCCGCCGACCCACGGTCGATCACGACGGAGTGAACCGATGACCCGCGGCCTGACGAACTGCGATCTGATGAACCGTGATCTCCTCGGCCGGGTGACGTTGCCGCTCACCGGCTGGACCGCGCGCGTCCACCAGTACGACGGGCGGCCGTCCCGCCTGGTGGTGGACCCGGGCGGCGGCTCGCCCCTGACCTACCCGCTGCTCCCGTCGGCCGGGAGCGGGCAGCTGCTGCTCGGCGCCCACCTGGTCCGGCTCGCCCGCCCGTTCGGCCCGTCGGCGATCGGCACGGTCACCCTGGCCTACGGGGCGCTGTACGGCGAACCGGTGGAGCCGGCCTTCCTGCGGCACCGGCCGTGGCGTCCCGCCCGCGTGCACAAGGTCCGCCCGACGACCCTGGCCGACTGCGTCTGGCTGGCCGAGCAGGCCGGACGGTTCGACGAGATCCGGGTCACCGTCGCCGGAAGCACCGCCATCCGGATCCTGTAAGGTCCGTCCGCCGGGAGGCCGCCGGGCCCGGGTGGCTCCAACGAACCCGGATTCGCGCGGTGTTCTCGCGGGTTCGCCCGGGCCCGGCGGCATTCGGGGATCCCCCGGGAGGCGAATCGGGGGATCCGGCTCTACATGGGGAAGGGGGCGTCGCGCACAGGCGGGACGTGCCCGCTGGAGGCCGCGTATCCGGCCAGCGCGGCGGCCAGACCGCCGGCCGAGGGCCGCCGGGCGATCGCGTGGACGCGCAGCCCGTGCTCGCGCGCCGTCTCGGCGGTCTGCCGCCCGATCGCCGCGACCACCGTCGACGGCGGCGGCGCCGCGGCGAGCGCGAGCAGGTTGCGCACCGTCGACGACGATGTGAACGCGACCGCGTCGAACCGGCCGTCCGCGACCGCGGTCACCACGTCGGCGGGCGGCGGGGCGGCCGCCACCGTGCGGTAGGCGACGACCGCGTCGCACCGCCATCCCCGCTCGGACAGGCCCGCCGCCAGGGTGTCGCGGGCGATGTCGGAGCGCGGCAGCAGCACCCGCCCCGGCGCGCCCGGCGCGGGCCGCAGCGCCTCGCAGGCCAGCAGCCCCTCGGCGGACTGCTCGCCGCCGGGGACGAGATCGACCCGCGCGCCCAGCCGCACCAGTTCCGCCGCCGTGCGGTCGCCGACCGCGGCCACCCGCGCGGTGTTCAGCGCCCGCCCGTCCAGGCCGCGGGCGGCCAGCCGTTCCCCGACCGCCCGCACGGCGTTGGCGGACGTGAACACCACCCAGGCGTAGCCGCCCTCCCGCAACCGCGCGAGCGCGCGGTCCAGCGGCGCCAGGCACCGCGGCGGCTCCACGTCGATCATCGCGACCTCCCAGGGGACCGCCCCGTACCGGCGCAGCCACCGCGACAGCTCACCGGCCTGATGGGCGGCGCGGGGCACCAGCACGTGCCAGCCGTCCAACCGGCCGCACGGCGGCGCCCCCGACACCGGCTGCATTGCGCTCGCCTCCGTCTCAGCGGTCGCCGCGGGCGCCGCGTCCCTGGCACCGCACGCAGAACCGCGCGTACGGCAGGATCTCCAGCCGACCGGCCGGGATCGCCTGCCCGCAGCCCTCGCACCTGCCGTAGGCGCCCTCCCGCAGCCGCCGCAGCGCGTCGTCGATCTCCACCAGGCTCTGCCGCAGGTTCTCCAGGCGGGTGTAGTCGGACGCCTCCACCTGCTCCAGCGGAGACCGCTCGACCGCCTGCTCCAGCGCGGTCAGCTGTGCGGCGCGCGTGCGCCGCTCCTCCTCCAGGCGCTGCCGGACCTCCCGCGCCGCCGCGTCGTTCAGCGCGTGCGTCCCGGAAGAAGCGTCCCCCACGTTCGTGGTCATCCGACATCGTCCCTTTCCTGCAGAAAAAGCAAGGGGCCATCCCGTGATGGCCTGGCATCCACCATGCGTCCTCGGCGTCCGCCGGACCATCGGGCCTGACCCCCATTTCCACCGGGAACACCCTGTAGAGGCGGGGGACGGCCGACATCCCGGGGGATGGGTAGTGACATGGGGGTTTTCCCCCGTCCCCCGAGGCGGTGCCCGGGGGCATGCTCGTGCTCAACCGAGACGCACCGCATCCTCTCCGTGCACCGAGGGGCTCTGAAATGTGCCAGCACAAGCCGCCCTGCCCCGCCGCGACCGCCCCGGACCGCCACACGGCCCGCCTCGTCGCCTACCACCCGGAACAGGGGTGGGGTCTGCTCTGCAACGGAGTTCTGATCTTCGACGACGGCGGTGAGCTGACGCCCACCGGCCAGGCGGCCGACGCCGTACCCGTGGGCTGAGACCAGGCCCTGCGGCGGCCGGCCGCGCGTCCGAACGCGCTGCCGCGTGCGCGCTCCGGCGCTCCGCGGGACGCGTTCCGAGACCCGAGGAGAACATCGTGAACCCGCTGAACCAGCAGGAACACCCGCGGCTCCGCGACGCCGGCGCGCCCGCGCCGGCGTCGCGGAGCTTCCCGCTGTGGGGGGCGACGGCGACGGTGACGGTGACCGAGCCGGACCGCCTCGGCCTCGCCCGCGAGGCCGTCGACCATGTGATCGCCGACATCGACGCCGCCTGCGACGCCTACCGCGGCGGCAGCGACCTGGCACGGGTGCACGCGGCGGCCGGCCGGCCGGTCCAGGTCGGCGCCACGTTCCACGCGCTGCTGTGGACGGCCCTGCACGCGGCCGAGGTGACCGGGGGCCGGGCCGACCCACTCGTCCACGCCCCCAGGGGCGCCTGGCGCTCGATCGTGATCGACGAGCCGCCCGGGTCGGTGCGGCTGCCCGCCGGGGCGACCCTCGACCTGTGGCCCACGGCCAAGCCCTTCGCCGTCGACCGGGCCGCCGAGCTCGCCGCCGGCGAGGCGGGGTGCGGAGTGCTCTTCTCGCTCGGCCGCAGGGCCGCGGTGGCGGGGCCGCCTCCCGGCGGGGGCTGGCGGATCCGGGTCGCCGAAGATCCCCGCGAGGCGTGGCGCGGCGGCGACCCGCTCGGCCAGGGCGTCCTGCTGCGGGCGCCGTGCGGGCTGGCCACCTGCGCTCCGCCGGCCCCGGAGCGCCCCGCGTCCGGCGGCCTGGGCGTCGCGCGCCTCGTCGACCGCCTGGTGGGCAGGCAGCCGCACGGGCCGTGGCGCACGGCCTCGGTCGTGGCCGACAGCTGCGTCGACGCCGGCACGGCCTGCACCGCCGCCCTCGCCTACGGGCATGAGGCCGTCGAATGGCTGCAGTCCATGGGGCTGGGGGCGCGGCTGGTTCACGAGGACGGCTGGGTCCTGACGGTCGGGAACTGGCCCGCCGCCCCCTTCCCGGTGTAGGCCCCGCGCGCCGCCCCGGCCCTTACCCGGGCGGCGTCTCCTCGCCGGACGCGTGGGACCGGTCCTCGACCCACGCGGCGATCCGGGCACGGGAATGGAACCCGAGCTTGTCCATGATGTGCTCGATGTGCCCCTCGACGGTGCGCTGCGCGATCACCAGGGCGGCCGCGATGTCCTTGTTGCTCATCCCCTGGGCGATAAGCCCGGCGATCTCCGTCTCGCGGGGCGTCAGCGGCGAGGCCCCCGCCGCGTCGCGCGCCGCGCCGGCCGGGGGCCGCTCCTCCAGCGCGTAGGCGAGCGCCGCCTCGGACGCGAGATCAGCGCCCTGCCGGACGGCCGCCCGGAACGCCTGCGCGCCGAGGGCCCGGCGGACGGCGGCCTCGCACTCGTCGTGGAAGTGCACCAGATGCCCGTAACCCGACAGCGGGGCGCCGACCGCCTTCCACACCTTCGCCACGATGCCCAGCAGCCGGGCCGCCCGCTGGTACCGCCCCTCGGCGGCCGCGATCCAGGCCAGCACCTCCAGGTTCACCCCGATGCCGAGCGGATCGTCGAGCGAACGGTTGAACCGCAGGCTCTCCTGCTCCATCGCGGCGGCCCGGCGGGTGTCGCCCTGGCGCCACACATCGACCCCCAGCGCCATCAGCGTGTACGCCCGGTGCCACCCCTCGCCGTACCTCTCGCACACCGCCAGCCCCTCCTCGCCGATGGCGACGGCGCGCGCCGAGTCGCCCAGGAACGAGTAGGCGAGCGAGAGCCGGACGAGCGCCAGGGACAGGCCCACCGGGTCGCCGGTGGCGCCGTGCCGGGCCAGCGCCTCCTCGTACCGGGCGATCGCCGTCTTGGGGTCCCAGCGGCACATGGCGATCATCCCGGAGAAGATCGCGACGTAGCCGAGCACCGACTCCGACCCCTGCTCCTCGCCGATCGCCCGGCTCTCCCGCAGCATCGCCTCGGCCGCATCCGGGTCGGCCTGGATGACGGCCAGCCAGCCGTCGGCCCACAGCGCCCGCGCCCGCACCTCGGTCGGCGCGGTGTCGGCGGCCAGCGCCCGGTCCAGCCAGCGGCGCCCCTCGGCCAGGTAGTAGCTGGTGATCCAGTGGTAGAGCAGGTCGGCGGCCATGCCCAGGCCGACGCCGGCCTCGCCCGGGCGGGTGAGGCAGTACTCAAGGGCGGTGCGCAGGTTGGCGTGCTCGAGCTGCAGCCGGGTGAGCAGCAGGACCTGGCCGGGACCGAACAGGCGGACGCGCGCCTCGGCCGCCAGGTTCCGGTAGTGGTCGCGGTGCCGCCGCGCGACCCGCTCGGCCTCCGCGGACCGGGCCAGGCGCTCGCGGCCGTACTGCCGGAGCGTCTCCAGCATCCGGTACCGGACCGTGCCCGGATGCTCCTCGGCGATCAGGATCGACTTCTCCACCAGGCCGACGACCAGGTCGACGACGTCCTCGGCGGCGATCCCGCCGCCGGCGCACACCGCCTCGGCCGCCTCCAGGTCCAGGCCGCCGCTGAAGACCGACAGCCGCGCCCACAGCGTGCGCTCCTGCTCGCCGCACAGCGCGTAGCTCCAGTCGATCAGTGCGCGCAGCGTCCGATGGCGGGGCAGCGCCGCCGGCGACCCCGCGGTGAGCAGCCGGAACCGGTCGTCCAGCCGTTCCAGCACCTGGTGGACCGACAGCGCCCGCAGCCGCACCGCCGCCAGTTCGATGCCCAGCGGCAGGCCGTCCAGGCGCCGGCAGATCTGCTCCACCGCCTCCCGGTTGCCGTCGGTGACGGCGAACCCCGGCAGCACGGCCTGGGCCCGCTCGGTGAACAGCTGCACCGCCTCCGACGGCCCGCTTGCGTCCGGCCCGGCGTCCGGCAGCGACAGCGGCCGCACGGGGAAGATCTGCTCGCTGACCAGCCCCAGCACGTGCCGGCTGGTGGCCAGGATCCGCAGCTCGGGCGCCGCCCGCAGCAGCGCCTTGGCCACGTTCGCGCAGTCCCGCAGCAGGTGCTCGCAGTTGTCCAGGATCAGCAGCATCCGCCGGTCCGCCAGGTGCCCGGCGAGCACCTCCAGCGGCGGGCGGGTGGACCGGTCGCGGATGCCCAGGGCCTGGACGACGGTCGGCACCAGCAGTTCGGACTTCTCCACGCCGGCCAGTTCCACCAGCCGCACCCCGTCGGCGAAGGCGCGCTCCAGCGTCGCCGCGACCCGCACGGCCAGCCGCGTCTTGCCCACGCCCCCGGCCCCCGTCAAGGTGACCAGCCGCGATGCCGTCAGCAGGCGCCTGATCTCGGCGACCTCCTGCCGGCGCCCGACAAAGCTCGTCACCTCGGCCGGAAGCCCGGACCTGTGCCGCCGCCGCGTCGAGGTGCCCGACGTCGCTGCAACCATCCCCCACCCCGGTTGATCAGGATGCGTCGGACCGCTCCGGTTACCGACACCCTATGTCCGTGCATTGCCACTTGCATGTGCACGACCAGGGAGAACGCACTGATGGTTCAGTCTTGAACGTTGATCGAGCCATGAAAGAAGGGCGGCCGCGGGGGCGGTTCGTTGACGGCACCGCGACCGCTCCTCATTATGGGAGCGCTCCCAGCCCTGGAGGCCGTCATGACCAGGTTCCTTGCCCTGCTCGCGACCGGCGTGACGCTGCTGGCGCTGCTGGCGGCACTGCCCGCGGCCCCCTCCCGGGCGGCCGCCGCCGTGCGGATCATGCCGCTCGGCGACTCGATCACCGGGTCCCCGGGCTGCTGGCGCGCGCTGCTGTGGAACCGCCTCCAGGAAACCGGCCACACCGACATCGACTTCGTCGGCACCCTCCCCACCCAGGGCTGCTCGGTGCCCTATGACGGCGACAACGAAGGGCACGGCGGCGCGCTGGTCACCGACGTGGCCGCACAGAACCTGCTGCCGGGCTGGCTGGCGGCCACCCGCCCCGACATCGTGCTCATGCACTTCGGCACCAACGACGTCTGGAGCAACCGCCCCACCGCGACGATCCTCGACGCCTACACCACGCTGGTCGGCCAGATGCGGGCGAGCAACCCCGCGATGAAGATCCTCGTCGCCCGGATCATCCCGATGAACCCGGCCACCTGCGCCGAGTGCGCCGACCGCGTCGTCGCCCTCAACCAGGCCATCCCGGACTGGGCCGCCGCCCACTCCACCGCCGAGTCCCCGATCACGGTCGTCGACCAGTGGACCGGGTTCAGCACCGACACCGACACCTACGACGGGGTGCACCCCAACGACTCCGGCAACCAGAAGATCTCCGACCGCTGGTACCCCGCCCTGGTGTCCGCCCTCGGCACCGTCACCCCGCCGACCACCCCTCCGCCCGGCGACGTCACCTGCACCCTGACGGTCACGAACCAGTGGCCGGGCGGCTTCCAGGGCACCGTCACGATCGGCAACGACGGCCCCGCCCTGACCTCCTGGCGCGTCGGCTTCGACCTCGCCGCCACCTGGGAGCTCGCCTCCACCTGGAACGGCACGTTCACCCGCTCCGGCACCACCGTCACCGTCTCGAACGCCTCGTGGAACGCCGCCGTCCCCACGGGCGGCACCGCGTCCGCCGGCTTCACCGCGACCGGCTCCGGCGCCCTCCCCGCCGCCTGCGAACCCGCCTAGAGCCGGTTGCACCGGCCGCGGCACGGCCGCACCGCCGGGCCCCGCGGCCGCCCTGACCGAGCGTTTGCCAGAGACCGATGCACACCTCGACCCGGTGATACGTCCTTGGTCCATTCCTGACGATCAGCCGAGGCTCTTGCCGCCGCCGACGGCGCGCCGCATTTCAGGGCCGCAGGAACGCACCGAGCGGGCGATTAGTAGTGATTTGTCGTGGTATCTAGGGTGATGCCAGATTCATCCGGGTCGTTTTCGCCGGCCGTTCCGGCCGGGGAACGGGGGGACGCTGTGATGGTCTCGGTTCTGATCGCCCTGTCGGTGCTCGCGCTGCTGGCCGTGGGCTCGTGGCTGTCCCAGATGGGCGGCGGCGTCGACGTCGAGCTATGGGAGCGCGGCCGCGAGGCGCTGCGCACGGCCTCGCCGGGCGGCGATGCCGCCCCCCGGGACGACCCGCGGACGGCGTCCACCGGAAACGTGCGCGTTCTGCCGTCGAAATCCGAAGACGGCCGATTCCTCGAAGACGACGCGGCGATCGTGGACGCACCCGCCCATGCCACCTGAAATCCCCGGACGCCACGGCCCGCATTTGGTGGCGGGTCAGAGAAGGGAGGCCTGACCGGCGTCGTACACCAGCAGCCCGTCCTGCCGCACACGGGCCGCGGGAAACGGAGTGTGGCCGGTCAGGCGCCCGTCGTGCATGAGGTGGGCGACGGGGACGCCGCGGACGAGCACGAGGAAGTCGGCGAGCAGCCGCCGATGGCACCGCCACCAGACGCTCTCGCTGCACATCACCGCCACCGCGCCGGCGTCCTCGTCCGCCGTGCGCATGTCGGCCAGCAGATCGTCCACGGCGGCCGAGAACTCCTCGGTGCGCATGTGCGCGGCGTACCCGCGGAACATCCCCTCCCGCCACGCCAGGTCGGGGGAGTCCTGCGGCGGCCGCCGGAACCCGCCGAGACGCTTGTCCCAGCGGTATCCGACGCGGTGTTCCGGCAGTCGGCGTTCCAGTTCACGGCGGGCCACGTGGGGGTTGCGGCGACTGCCGGGGGCGGTGCGGATGTCCACGAGCAGCCTCACGCCCGCACCGCCGAGCAGACTCGTGATCTCGTCCGGCCCCGCGGTGCCGTGCCCGAAGGTGATCAGTGCGCGCCGCGCCTCCACCCTCCCGTCCTACCCGATCCACACACACCCACGAGCACCCAGCAGCCGAACCCCCGGCCCACACCGCGCCGCCCGGAGATCATTCGTGGCGAGGCCGGGTTCGACCAGCAGCTCCTTGCAGCCGCCCGCATCGAAGCGGACGATGATCCGCCCCTGCGCCCACCGGCGACGATCACTCCGGCCCTCCAATCCCGGTGCCGGAAGCGCACCCCATCGAGAAGGCGGGGCGTTCTCAGCGCGCCGTCTCTCCCGTCGGTCCCGGCGAGTGCGGCCGTCGGCGCCGTCGCCGTAGAAGGCGCATCCGCCGCAGAGCTGGCTCGGTGGGCGCGGCCCGGTGGCAGATGCCACCGTGCCCGCAGAGACGCTCGCAGGTCCCGCCGAAGTACCGCAGCAGGAAGCGGCCACGGCAGTCGGTCATCTCCATGCGAGTGCGCTACGGACCTCGGACACGAACCCTTTGTACATGTGGAGGTCCGGGGTGACTCGGGCCTCCACTAGTTTCTTGTCGTGGTGGAAGGTCATCCGGAGGCCGAGCTCCCGGTAGAGGTCGGCCTTGCCGTCCGGGTCCGCGGTGGCCGCCATCCGAGCCAGTTCACCGACGCGCTCCAAGAGTTCGGCGATCTTCTCGGCACCGATCGGCTCCGAACGCGTGGGGCTGCGTAGCTCGGCTTCGAGCTGAGCGCGTTCCTGCTCGGCCTCGTTGATCCACTTGGTGACCTCGACGGGATCGGCTCCGGCGTCGAGCGCGGCCCGGTACCGGGCGAGCCGGCTCCGCCGCGCCACCCACGTGATCTTCCTGGACCTGCCCGCGATCACCTGCCTGTGGG
>NZ_BAABDO010000089.1:0-27932 GCF_039539665.1 Actinomadura keratinilytica | reverse complement strand
TGCTGGTCACCGCCTTGTTCTGGATCAACGCATGATCCACCGGACACGCCCTAGGCCCCGGTCGGCGCTGCCATCGCCGCCCGGGGCCGCTTTTTGTGCCCTGCGGCACGCTTTCTATTCCAAGGTCAGCGCATTGCGGTTACCGTTGGTAGTGCGGTACCGCTGCCATTGCGGAAAAGGGCAGCGTGCACAATGGGTCAACCCGAGACGAAACGGGTGGAGTGCGCATGGCCGAGCCCTTCACCGAAAAGCTGCGCACGCTGATGGCCGACCGCGGGATCAGCATGCGCAAGCCGGCCCGGCAAATCCCCTATGACTCCGGAAACCTATCCAGGATCGTCAACGGCCGCAAGACACCTTCGGAGAGAGTGGCCGCCCGGCTTGACGAGCTGCTCGACGCGAACGGCGAACTCGCGGCACTCAGGGCGTCGTCACCGCTCCAACGCGCACTGAACGGAGCCTTGACCCCCGATGACGAGGAACGTCTCATACAGGCGGCGCGCAGGCCGAGGCGCATCGATCTGGCGGTAGTCGAGTCCCTGGCGACGATCCTGGCCGCGCAACGCCGTCTCGAGGACGTCATCGGCTCTGAACCGCTGGTCAAGCCTGTGCGGGCTCAACTCGCCGTCATCGAGCGCCTGGTCGTCGAGGCCCGCGGGAGCATGCGCCCACACGTACTGGATGTCGCCTCGCAGTGGGCGCAGTTCGATGCGTGGCTGCATGCGAGTACACGTCGCCTGACCACGGCTGATCAGCTGTACGACCGGGCGATCGTGTGGGCCACCGAAGCGGGAAATTGGAACATGATCACCACCGCGCTCAACATGAAGGGTCACGCGGCCTGGCTCCGCGGGGAGATCGCGTCGATGATCGGCCTGTCGGAGGCGGCACAGCGGGACAGGCGGACGAGTCCGGGCGTGCGAGCACTGGCCGTGCAGCAGGAGGCACGCGGTCTGGCGATCATCGGCGACGGAATCAGCACCGACCGTAGATTCGATCAAGCGCGTGAGCTGACCTCACAGGCCGCTGAAAATCCTGAAAATGAGCCGCCGTGGATATATTTCTTTAACCCCGACATGCTCACCATGCAGCAGGGGCTCGCCTACCAGTACCTGGGGCGGCATAACGAGGCGGTCGAGCTGCTGACGGCTGGCCTCGACGGGCTGCCAGCCGAGATGCACCACGCCGAATGGGTGCTCTATTACCGCCTGGATCAGGCGCAGTCTCTGCGGGCGCTGCACGAGGATGCCGAGGCCGAACGAGTCATAGAGGACGTCGCCGACCTCGCCGAGCGCCTCGGCGCGACGCGACTCGCCCGGCTGGCGGCCGCGCTGCGCTGACACGGCGACGCCCCGCCGTAGGCATGTCGGAGGGCGTCGCCGCGATCCGGCGCACCGCCGATGTTCACCCCGCGTGAGCGGGGATGATCCGGGGGGACGGGATGCCCACAGTAGGAGGGAGCGTGCTGACGACTGTCGACCGCCCACATCAAGCGCTAACATCTCAGAACGATAACGAGGCTGCAGAGTCGCAGGTCGCGAAGTGTCCTCCCCGCGCGAGCGGGGGTGCTCCGCAGCAGATGGGCCACCGGTCATGTACGCCGCTGTCCTCCCCGCGCGAGCGGGGGTGCTCCGCCGTCGTGTTGTCGCACGCCCCGGTGCTCGCTGTCCTCCCCGCGCGAGCGGGGGTGCTCCGAGGCACGGCGAGCGGACCTATCACTCGGCGTCGTCCTCCCCGCGCGAGCGGGGGTGCTCCGATCTTGCGGTCGCCGTGCTCGCGGTCCACCTCGTCCTCCCCGCGCGAGCGGGGGGCTCCGAACGCCAACGGCCGCCACCGGTCGAACGCCCGGTCCTCCCCGCGCGAGCGGGGGTGTGGGTGTGGCCCCGGTGATGTGGTCACCGGGGCCGCGTTTCGGGTTAGGTCGGGTTCCGTTCTGGGGTGGGGGTGGTGCGTTCTAGTTTGTGGGTCAGTTCCTCCAGTTCGGCGCCGCCGGCCATGAGGGTGGTCAGGTCCTCGCGGGTGATTTCGTCCTTGGTGTGGTAGCCGATGCTGCGGCCCCGGTTGAGGATGAGGAAGCGGTCGCCGACCGGGTAGGCGTGGTGCGGGTTGTGGGTGATGAACACCACGCCGAGGCCGCGTTCGCGGGCCTGGACGATGTAGCGCAGCACCACCCCGGCCTGCTTGACGCCGAGCGCGGCGGTCGGCTCGTCCAGGATCAGCACCTTGGCGCCGAAGTACACGGCGCGGGCGATCGCCACGCACTGGCGTTCGCCGCCCGACAGGGTGCCGATCGGCTGGTCCACGTCGCGCAGGTCGATGCCCATCGCGGCCAGTTCGGCTTTGGTGGTCTTGCGCATGTAGTTGACGTCCAGGCGGCTGAACGGCCCACGCCCCTTGCGGACTTCGGAGCCGAGGAAGAAGTTGCGCCAGACCGGCATGAGGGGGACCACGGCCAGGTCCTGGTAGACGGTGGCGATGCCGCGGGCCAGGGCGTCCCGGGGTGAGGTGAAGCGCACCGGCTCGCCTTCGACCTCGTAGGTGCCGGTGTCGTGTTGGTGCAGGCCGGCGATGATCTTGATTAGGGTGGACTTGCCCGCGCCGTTGTCGCCGAGGACGCAGGTGACCTCGCCCGCACCGACCTCCATCGAGACCTCGCGCAGCGCGATGATGTTGCCGTAGCGCTTGCCCGCCCGGTCCAGGCGGACGAGTGGGGGCGCGGTCATCGGCTCGCCTCCGTCCGGCGGCGGATCCACAGGTTGAACAGGGTGGCGGCGAGGAGCATCGCGCCGAGGAAGAAGAAGAACCAGTCCGGGTTCCATCCTGCGTAGACGATGCCCTGGGTGGCCATGCCGAAGATAAATGCGCCGATCGCCGCGCCCACCGCCGAGCCGTACCCGCCGGTGAGCAGGCAGCCGCCGATGACGGCGGCGATGATGTAGCGGAACTCGTTGCCCACGCCCTCGCCGGACTGGATCGAGTTGAACGAGAACAGCAGGTTCATGCCGGTGAACCAGCAGGTGAGGCCCACGGTCATGAACAGGCCGATCTTCACCCCGCGCACCGGGACGCCCACGGCGCGGGCGCTGGCCGAGGCGCCGCCCACGGCGAAGATCCAGTTGCCGATGCGGGTGCGCAGCAGCGTCCACGTGGCGATGGCGACGAACAGCAGCCACCACAGCACGCTGATCCGCAGTGACACCCCGCCGAGGTCCCACTCGGCGGCGAAGAACGTGCGAGCAGAGTCGAAGCCGGCCATGTCGGAGATGTTGGGGCTGGCCACCGTGCCGGTGACAAGCTTGGTGACCGCCAGGTTCAGTCCCTGCAGCATGAGGAAGGTGGACAGTGTCACCAGGAAGCTGTGGATACCGGTTCTGACGACCAGGTAGCCGTTGAGCGCGCCGATCGCCAGCGCGACCAGCAGGGAGACACCGATGCCCGCCCACAGGTTGGCGGTGAGCTGGAAGCTGAACATCGAGGCGAGCAGTGCCGAGCTGGTCACCGCGACACCGGCGGACAGGTCGAACTCGCCGCCGATCATCAGCAGGGCGACGCCGACCGCGGGGATGCCCAGGGTGGAGGCGGCGTACAGGGTCGTGGCCAGTGCGTCCAGGCCGCGGAACGGTTCGGCGACGGCGAAGAAGAACACGTAGATGACGATGGCGCCGCCCAGCGACCCGATCTCCGGACGCGCCAGCAGGCGGGCCGTCAGCGGTCCGCGGGCGAGCCGTTCGTCGCGTGCCGGCGGGCTGACGCCGGCGTCGAGTGTCTGACTGCTCATCATCGGGTCCTCCGTCAGCGCGTGCCCTGGCTCGCGAACCGCAGGACGGTGGAGACGTTGTTCTTGTCGACGAAGTAGGGGCCGGTGGCCGTCGTCTTGCCGCCACCGATGACGTTGCCGTTGGTCTTGTAGAGCCACAGCGCGTCGATCGCCAGATAGCCCTGCAGGTACGGCTGCTGGTCGACCGCCCAGGTGACGTCGCCGTTCTGGACGGCCTTGACCAGTTCGGGGTTCATGTCGAAGGTGGCGACCTTGGCGTCGCTTCCGGCGTCCCGGACCGACTGCACCGCGGTGAGGGCGAACGGCGCGCCCAGCATGACCACCCGGTCGATGCTGGGGTCCTCCTTGAGCTTGGCGGCGACGGTGGACCGCACGGACGGCATGTTCGTCCCGGTCACGTAGAGCTTGGTGGTCTTGCCGGAGAAGCCCTTGGCCACGCCGTCGCAGCGGGCTTCGAGCGCGACCTGCCCCTGCTCCTGCGGGACGCACAGCACGTGCTTGGCGCCTTCCTCGGCGAGCCGCTTGCCCGCGCTCTCGCCCGCCAGGTGCTCGTCGGATCCGAAGTACTGCAGCGCGCCGGTCTGCTGCCAGTCGTCCAGCCCGGAGTTGAAGGCGACGACGGGGATGCCCGCGGCCTGGGCCTTGCGCACCGCGTCGGTCAGCGCGGACGGCTTGGCCAGGGTGACGGCGATGCCGTCCACCTTGCTGTCGATGGCGTTCTGCACGAGGGTGGCCTGCTTGCCGGCGTCCGGGTCGGAGGAGTAGACGAGCTGGACGTTGTCCTTGGCGGCCGCGGCCTGGGCGCCCTTGCGGACGATGTCCCAGAAGGTGTCGCCGGGCGCCTCGTGGGTGATCATCGCGATCTTCATGCGCGGGGTGTCGGCCTTGCCGGTTTCCTGGGCGTTCTTGCCGCCGGTCGCACTGCACGCGGCCGCGCCGAGGGCGAGCACCGCGACAAGGGCGGTGCCCACGGCACGCTTGGTTCTCGCCATGGGAATCTCCTTGCGTTCGTTGTGGGGTGGGTGTGGCGGTCCGGCGCGCGCGGCCTAAGCCTCGCGCGGTCTGTCCCTGGCTGGGTGCTTGCGGGGCGGACCGGCTACTAGAGCGCTCTAGATTTCGCGCCGATCACCCGGCGGGGTACCACCTGGTGACTGCGCGATGCGGGCCGCGTGGACTGTAGAGCGCTCTAGTGGCCATCACTATGTTGTGGGTCACAACGGCATGTCAATACATGACGCCAACTTTTGGGCATGTCCGAAATGGGAGGGGCCACCGTGACCGAGCGATCCGCCAGGGCCAGGGGTGCTAAGCGCCCCCCTGGAGGACGTCGCCGCGCACGACAGGGTGTCCCAGGCGCTGGTGTCGATCGTCATCCGGGGGCCCGGCGCGAGCGAGGAATCCCGGAGGTCCTGCAGGCGGCCGAGGAGCCCGGCTACCGGCCGGAGAATGGAAGCCCATTCGCATCCTCGCGGATGAGTACCGGCCAGCCACACCACCATCGGTGACGAGCTTCACACCCTCCGCAACCGGAGCCTGATCGTGACCACTCGCGGCCGGGGCGCGTTCATCGTGCGGAGGCCAGGCGCCGACACCGACGACTGACCGGCTCGAGCGGCGCTGAACAACCGGCATAGACCGCCGCGACCTGTGACCGGCCGCCCGTCCGCGACCAGGAGGGAAGGGGGCAACACGTTCCCGGGGCGGGCAGAGAGGCCTGCCGCACAGGTTCGCAGTCCTGATCAGCTCGTACAGGTCCGGGCCCACGATGTTGGGCGGGGAGCGTGGGACGACGGGTGAGAGGTCCGCACCGGGCGTATCCTCGGCCGCGTGCGGGATGCCCACAACAGGACCGAGCACATCGGCGATTACCGAACCCTCACACCAAGAGCTAACATCTCAAAACGATAACGAGGCTGCAGAGCCGCAGGTCGCGAAGTGTCTTCCCCGCGCGAGCGGGGGTGCTCCGGAATTTCTGTATCGGCTACGGCTCTCGCTGCTGTCTTCCCCGCGCGAGCGGGGGTGCTCCGATGATGCTGACCCCCGCCGACCGGGCCTCCTTGTCTTCCCCGCGCGAGCGGGGGTGCTCCGCCTGGGCCACCTCCCACCGCGTCCCGCTGGGAGTCTTCCCCGCGCGAGCGGGGGTGCTCCGTTCTTCTACGACGAGGACAAGCTGGGCTTCCCGTCTTCCCCGCGCGAGCGGGGGTGCTCCGATCCTTCCGCCTCTGCCAAGGACAGAAAGGACGTCTTCCCCGCGCGAGCGGGGGTGCTCCGATGGGCGATCAGCTAGCTGATCCCCGCGGCGGGTCTTCCCCGCAGGAGCGGGCGTCCGGAGGTGACCGACACGGCCCGGGGGTGAATCGCGTCCTCCCTGCGTGAGCGGAGGTGTTTCGAGGGGTGTGGGACGTCGACCGGATGGCGAGCCTGGCGGTGGAGCGGGCCGTCCTGCGGCTGTCCGGCGACGAGACCGCCGACCGCGATCTCGTCATCCCCCCGCGCCTGGTCGTCCGCGGCACCACCGCCGCGCCCCGGGGCTAACCCCGGCGGCCGTCCGGCGGCGGGCCGGTGGTGCCCCGCACGACGAGTTTGGGTTCGAGGAGGATCTCGCGGGGCGGGACGGCGCGGTCCTCGAGCCGGTCGACGGCGCAGCGGACCGCGTGCTGGGCGAGGCCGTCGGCGTCCTGCCGGACGGTGGTCAGGTCGAACGGCCACAGGTGCGCCAGGTGGACGTCGTCGTAGCCGACCACCGACAGGTCGCGCGGGATTTCGACGTCCGAGCTGCGCAGGGCGTGCATCAGGCCCATGGCGCAGCGGTCGTTGCCGGCGAGCACGGCGGTCGGCATCCGGCCCTCGGCGAGGAGGGTCTCGCCGGCGGCGATCCCGGCCGCGTCGGTGTGGTCGCCCGGGATGATCCGCAGCGCGTCGCCGAGGCCGTGGCGGCGCATCGCGGCGCGGTAGGCGCGGCGGCGTTCGACGGCGCCGGGGGCCCGCCCGCCGTCGATGTGGACGATGTCGCGGTGCCCGAGTTCGACCAGGTAGTCGACGACCTGCCGGACGCCCTTGGAGTCGGCGGTGCGCACGGTGTCGACGTGGGCGCCGGGCGCCCGGCGGCCGATGACGACGGTGACCGTGCGGCGCCCGAGCTCGTCGAGGTGCTCGGCCGGGGCGCTCGGGCCGAGCAGGATCAGCGCCTCGCAGCGGTGGCCGAGCAGCGCCTCGACGGCCTTGCGCTCGTCGCGCCCCGGCCCGGTGGCCGACAGCAGCACGTCGTAGCCGAGCCGCTCGGCCTCGGGGTAGATGCCCTCGACCAGGTCGCCGTGGAACGGCTGGTGCACGGTGAGCATGACGCCGAGGGTGCGGCTGCGGTCGCTGGCCAGCAGGCGGGCGGCGTTGTCGGGACGGTAGCCCAGTTCGTCGGCGGCGCGCAGCACGCGCTCACGGGTGGCCGCACTGGCGCCGGGCTTGCCGCGGAACACCAGCGACACCAGCGCCCGCGACACTCCGGCCCGCGCGGCGACGTCCTCCATCGTGGGGCGCCGGCCCTTGCTCTTGTCCGGCTCGGCCCCCTCCGCGTCGCGCACTGCTCTCTCCCGCTCGTTACGAATCGCCGAACTGGATGTTTCCGGCTCTTGACATCACCGAGTGACCCGGCTCATAGTACCGGTCCTAGAGCGCTCTAGTAGATCGCGACAGTTCCCAGCCGCAGGTCAACGCCAGGGGAGGCATCACGTGAACCGGGTCGAACCACCGCCGTCCGAGGAGACCGGGGCGTTCGACGTCCTGACGATGGGGCGCGTCGGCGTGGACCTGTACCCCCTGCGGCCCGGGGTGCCGCTCCAGGACGTCGACGCGTTCGGCAGGTTCCTGGGCGGCAGCCCGACCAACGTGGCGGTGGCCGCGGCCCGCTACGGCCGCCGCTCGGCCGTGATCACCAAGACCGGGGCGGACCCGTTCGGCGTCTTCGTCCGCCAGGCCCTGGCGGGCTACGGCGTCGACGCCCGGTTCGTCGGCGAGTCGGCCGACCTGGCGACGCCGCTGACGTTCTGCGAGATCTTCCCGCCGGACGACTTCCCGCTGTACTTCTACCGGGCGCCCAAGGCCCCGGACCTGGACATCGGGCCGGACGAACTCGACTACGACGCGATCAGGGCGGCCCGGATCTTCTGGGTGACGGTGACCGGCCTGTGCGAGGAGCCCAGCCGGTCGGCCACCCTGGCCGCGCTGGAGGCCCGGGGACGGCGCGGCATCACCGTGCTCGACCTGGACTACCGGCCGATGTTCTGGGACTCGCGGGAGCAGGCGGGCTCCTGGGTGCGCAAGGCGCTGGAGCACGTCACGGTCGCCGCCGGCAACCTCGACGAGTGCGCGACGGCCGTCGGCGTCCGCGATCCGGACGGGGCCGCCGCGGCGCTGCGCGACCACGGCGTCTCCCTGGCCGTGGTGAAACAGGGACCGCGCGGCGTGCTGGCGGTCGACGACGCCGGATCGGTGCGGGTCCCGCCCGTGCCGGTGGAGGTGGTCAACGGGCTGGGCGCGGGCGACGCGTTCGGGGGCGCGCTGTGCCACGGCCTGCTGGCGGGCTGGGACCTGCGGCGGACGATCTCGTTCGCCAACGCCGCCGGGGCGCATGTCGCCGGCGAGCTGGCCTGCTCCGCCGCCATGCCGACCGAGGAACAGGTCCTGGCGCGGCTCGGCGCCTGGGCGGACGCCCAGGGAGACGAGCGCTCCGGCGCGTGCCCCGACGCGCGCCCGGGCGACGTGCACGGAAAGGCGAACGACGAGGTGAACCATGCGTGACCGGCTGCGGGAGATCATCGAGACCCGGGCGAACGACCCGGGCGCGATCAGACGGGCGGCCGAGCGCCGGGTGAAGGCGGCGTCCCCGCTCGGCGACGGCGGCCGCGCCATGATCATCGCGGCGGACCATCCGGCGCGCGGCGCCCTGGCGGTCGGCGGGAACCCGATGGCGATGGCCGACCGGGCCGAGCTGCTGGAGCGGCTGTGCGTCGCGCTGGCCCGCCCGGGCGTCACCGGGGTGCTGGGCACCGCCGACATCCTCGAGGACCTGCTGCTGCTCGGCGTGCTGGACGGCAAGGCCGTGTTCGGCTCCATGAACCGCGGCGGCCTGGCCGGGTCCTGCTTCGAGATCGACGACCGGTTCACCGGCTACGACGCCGCCGCCATCGCCGACATGGGCTTCGACGGCGGCAAGATGCTCACCCGGATCGCGCCGGCCGACCCGGCCACCCCGTCGATCCTGGAGAACTCGGCGCGCGCGGTGGACGAGCTGGCCGCACGGGGGCTGGTGGCCATGGTGGAGCCGTTCCTGTCGGCCTGGCAGGACGGGCGGCTGCGCAACGACCTGACCCCGGACGCGGTGATCAAGTCGATCGCGATCGCCTCCGGGCTGGGCGCCACGTCCGCCCGCACCTGGCTGAAGCTGCCCGTCGTCGCGGAGATGGAGCGGGTGCTGGCCGCCACGACGCTGCCGGTGCTGCTGCTCGGCGGCGAGGTCAAGGACGCCGACGCCGCCTTCGCGTCCTGGAAGGAGGCGCTGGCGCTGCCGGTCGTGCGCGGCCTGGTGGTGGGCCGCTCGCTGCTGTACCCGGCGGACGACGACGTGGCGGGCGCCGTGGACCGGGCGGTGAGCCTGCTGTGAGCGCCGACGTCGAGCTGCATGTGAAGGCCGGGCGGTCCGCCGACGGGCCGTTCACGACGGTGGTCACGCCGGAGTCGGCGGGCTGGGGCTTCTCCGGCCTGCGCGTGCTGGAGCTGCCCCCGGGCGGATCGCACACGATCACCACCGGGGACGCCGAGCACCTGGTGCTGCCGCTGTCGGGCGGCTGCCGGGTGGACTGCGACGGCGCGTCGCTGGAGCTGGCCGGCCGGGAGAGCGTCTTCAGCCGCGTCACCGACTTCGCCTACCTGCCGCGCGGCGCCGAGGCGCTGATCAGCAGCCGGGACGGCGGCCGGTTCGCGCTGCCGTCGGCGCGCTGCGAGCGGCGGCTGCCGGTGCGCTACGGCGCGGCCGAGGACGTGCCCGTCGAACCGCGCGGTTCGGGCAACTGCAGCCGCCAGGTAAGCAACTACTGCCTTCCGGACACCTTCCCGGCCGACCGGCTGCTGGTGTGCGAGGTGCTGACGCCCGGCGGCAACTGGTCGTCCTACCCGCCGCACAAGCACGACGAGGCGCGCGAGGGCGAGAGCCGCCTGGAGGAGATCTACTACTTCGAGGTCGCCGACGGCCCCGCCGGGCCGGGCTTCGGCTACCAGCGGGTCTACGGGACGCCCGACCGCCCCGTCGACGTGCTCGCCGAGGTGCGCGGCGGGGACGTGGTGCTGATCCCGCACGGCTGGCACGGCCCGTCCATGGCCGCCCCCGGCTACGACCTGTACTACCTCAACGTGATGGCCGGCCCCGACCCCGAACGGGCCTGGCTCATCTGCGACGACCCGGCGCACGCCTGGGTGCGGAGCACATGGGACCCCGCCGCGCTCGACCCGCGGGTGCCGCTGACCTCCGCCGCCGGGCCCACCCGGAAGGACGGCTGAACCGATGGAGACGATCAGGCTGACCACCGCGCAGGCGCTGGTCCGCTTCCTGGCCAACCAGTGGAGCGCGCGCGACGGCGTCACGCAGCGGCTCATCCCCGGCGTGTGGGGGATCTTCGGGCACGGCAACGTGGCGGGCCTCGGCCAGGCGCTGCTGCAGTCGGTGCACACCAAGGACGCCGACCTGCCCTACTACCTGGCGCGCAACGAGCAGGGCATGGTGCACGCCGCCAGCGCGTTCGCCAAGATGCGCAACCGGATGGCCGCCTTCGCGTGCACCGCGTCGACCGGCCCCGGCTCCACCAACATGATCACCGGTGCGGCGCTGGCGACCACCAACCGGCTGCCGGTGCTGCTGCTGCCCAGCGACATGTTCGCCACCCGCGCCCCCGACCCGGTGCTGCAGCAGCTGGAGGACGCCCGGGCCGGAGACGTGTCGGTGAACGACGCGTTCCGCCCGGTGTCGAAGTACTTCGACCGGATCAGCCGCCCCGAGCAGCTCATCCCGGCGGCGCTCGCCGCCATGCGGGTGCTGACCGACCCGGCGGAGACCGGCGCGGTCACGCTGTGCCTGCCGCAGGACGTGCAGGCCGAAGCGTACGACTGGCCGGTCGACTTCTTCCGCCGCCGGGTGTGGGAGGTGCCCCGCCCGGCGCCCGAGCCCGAGGCCGTCCGGCGGGCGGCCGCGCTGCTGCGCTCGGCGCGGCGGCCGCTGATCGTGGCGGGCGGCGGGGTGGTGTACTCCGAGGCCACCGAGGAGCTGCGCCGCTTCGCCGAGGCGACGGGCATCCCGGTCGCCGACACCCACGCCGGCAAGGGCGCCGTCCCCTGGGACCACCCGTGCGCGGTCGGCGGCATCGGCGCGACCGGGACCGCCGCGGCCAACGCGCTGGCGGCCGAGGCGGACGTGGTGCTCGGCATCGGCACCCGCTACAGCGACTTCACCACCGCCAGCCACACCGTGTTCGCCGACCCGGACGTCACGTTCGTCAACCTCAACGTGGCGCGGCTGGACGCGGTGAAGCACTCGGCGCTGCCGCTGGTCGCCGACGCCCGCCGCGGCCTGGAGGCGCTGGCCGCCGAGCTGTCCGGCTGGCGGACCGACCCCGCGCACACCGAGCGGGCCCGGCGGCTGGCCGAGGACTGGCGGCGCACGACCGACGAGTGCTACCGCCGGGGCCACGGCCCGCTCCCGGCGCAGACCGAGATCCTCGGCGCGCTCAACGAGCTGGCCGACGACCGGGACGTGGTGATCAACGCGGCCGGGAGCATGCCCGGCGACCTGCAGATGCTGTGGCGGGCCCGCGACCCCAAGGCCTACCACGTCGAGTACGCCTACTCCTGCATGGGCTACGAGGTCGCCGCGGGCCTGGGCGCCAAGATGGCCGACCCGAGCCGCGAGGTGTTCGTGCTGGTGGGCGACGGGTCGTACCTGATGATGGCGCAGGAGATCGTCACCATGGTCTCCGAGGGCGTCAAGGTGATCGTCATCGTGGTGCAGAACCACGGGTTCGCCTCGATCGGGTCGCTGTCGGAGTCCCTGGGGTCCCAGCGCTTCGGCACGCAGTACCGCTACCGCGATCCGGACAGCGGCCTGCTGGACGGCGGCGTGCTGCCCGTGGACCTCGCGGCCAACGCCGCCAGCCTGGGCGCCGACGTCATCCGCGCCGACGGCGTCGAGGAGTTCCGCGCCGCGATCACCAAGGCCAAGGCCGCCGACCGCACCACCGTGGTGCATGTGGAGACCGACCTGCTCGGCCCGAACCCGCCGAGCACCGGCTGGTGGGACGTGCCGGTCAGCCAGGTGTCCGAGCTGGACAGCACCCGCACGGCCTACGAGACCTACGCCGCCGCCAAGCAGGCGCAGCGGCACTACCTGACACCGCCACCGGAGGAGACGCCGTGACGACCATCGACCACTGGATCAACGGAGCGCCCACGCGGGGCGCCTCCACCCGCACCGCCCCGGTGTGGAACCCGGCCACCGGGCAGGAGCGGGCGCGGGTGCCGCTGGCCTCCCCGGCCGACGTGGACGCCGCCGTGGCCGCCGCGAGCACGGCGCTGGAGACCTGGCGGGAGTCCTCGCTGTCGCAGCGCACGCGGATCATGTTCGCGTTCCGCGAGCTGCTGGTGAAGCACGAGGACGAGCTGGCGCGGCTCGTCTCCGCCGAGCACGGCAAGGTGATCGACGACGCCCGCGGCGAGATCGTCCGCGGCCGGGAGGTCGTCGAGTACGCCTGCGGCATCGCCGAGGTGCTCAAGGGCGGCCACTCCGACCAGGTGTCACGCGGTGTGGACGTGCACACCATCCGGCAGCCGCTGGGGGTGTGCGCGGGCATCACCCCGTTCAACTTCCCGGTCATGGTGCCGCTGTGGATGCACCCGATCGCGATCGCCGCCGGCAACACCTTCGTGCTCAAGCCGAGCGAGCGCGACCCGTCGGCGTCGTCGCTGATCGCCCGCCTGTACGCCGAGGCGGGCCTGCCCGACGGGGTGTTCAACGTCGTGCACGGCGACAAGGAGGCGGTGGACGCCGTCCTCGACCACCCGGGGATCGCCGCGGTGTCGTTCGTGGGGTCCACCCCGATCGCCCGGTACGTCCACGAGCGCGCCACCGCCAACGGCAAGCGGGTGCAGGCGCTGGGCGGCGCCAAGAACCACGCCGTCGTGCTGCCCGACGCGGACCTGGACTTCGTCGCCGACCAGCTCACCTCCGCCGCGTTCGGCTCGGCCGGGGAGCGGTGCATGGCGATCTCGGTCGCCGTGGCCGTCGGGGACGCCGCCGACGCGCTGGTCGCCGTCCTGGAGCAGCGGGCCCGCGCGGTCCGCGTCGGCCCCGGCGACGACCCGGAGACCGACATGGGCCCGCTGATCACGCAGGCGGCGCGGGAGCGCATCGAGGCCGCGGTCGGGACCGCCGCCGCGCAGGGCGCCACCGTGGTCGTCGACGGGCGCGGGCTGAAGGTGGACGGCCACGAGGAGGGCTTCTTCGTCGGCCCCTCGGTGCTGGACAACGTCACCCCCGCCATGGACGCCTACCGCGAGGAGCTGTTCGGGCCCGTGCTGGCCGTCGTCCGGGTGCGGACGCTGGACGAGGCCATCGAGCTGATCAACGCCAACCCGTACGGCAACGGCACCGCGATCTTCACCGCGGACGGCGGCGCGGCGCGCCGGTTCCAGCGCGCGGTGAACGTCGGGATGGTCGGCGTGAACGTGCCGATCCCGGTGCCGATGTCCTACTACTCCTTCGGCGGCTGGAAGGACTCGCTGATCGGCGACAGCCCGATCCACGGCCCCGAGGGCGTGCGGTTCTACACCCGTCCCAAGGTCATCACCTCCCGGTGGCCGCAGCGCCACACCTCCGCGTCCCCCGCCGCGTTCAGCTTCCCGACCGCCGGCTGAGCGCTCCCACCCCCGGAAAGGACAAGGACGATGACGACGATCTCCGGCCCCGTCGCGGGCAACCTGTGTCTCGGCTCCGCCCCGGACTCCTGGGGCGTGTGGTTCCCCGAGGACGAACGCCAGGTCCACTTCTCCCGCTTCCTGGACGAGCTCGCGCAGGCCGGGTACAAGTGGCTGGAGCTCGGCCCGTACGGCTACCTGCCCACCGACCCCGACCGGCTCGCCGAGGAGGTCGGCGCGCGCGGGCTGAGCGTGTCCGGCGGCACCACCTTCGGCGCCCTGCACCGCCCCGGCGAGTGGGACGCGATGCTCGCCGAGGTCGGCCGCGTCGCCGCGCTGACCGCCGCGGCCGGCGCCCACCACCTGGTGTTCATCCCGCCGATGTTCCGCGACGAGAAGACCGGCGAGTTCACCGAGGAGCCCGCCCTCTCCGCCGAGCAGTGGCGCACCCTCACCGCCGCGGCCGACCGGCTCGGCAAGATCCTGCTGGAGGAGCACGACGTGCGGCTCGTCGTGCACCCGCACGCCGACAGCCACATCCAGACCCAGCCGGAGATCGAACGCCTCCTGGACGGCACGGACTCCCGCTACGTCAACCTGTGCCTGGACACCGGCCACGTCGCCTACGGCGGAGGCGACGCCGTGGACCTCATCCGCAGGTACGGCGAGCGCATAGGCTACGTCCACATCAAGCAGATGGACCCGGACGTGCTGGTCCAGGTCCGCGCCGAGAACCTCGGGTTCGGCGAGGCCGTCCGGCGCGGCGTGTGCGTGGAGCCCCCGGCGGGCGTGCCCGACCCCGCCGAGGTCGTCACCGAGCTGTCCAAGCTGGACGCCGAGCTGTTCGTGATCGTGGAGCAGGACCTGTACCCGTGCGAGCCGGACGTCCCGCTTCCCATCGCCGTCCGCACCCGTGAATACCTGGCCGGGCAGGGCCTGTCCGGCAGCCGCCGTCCAGCGATCCGGTAGCGAGGTCCGTCCCATGTCCCATGTCCAGAGCGGCGCCCCCGGGGCGCCACCCATCCCGCTCGACATCGCAGGGCCGCACACCCGCCGGCTGAAGCTGATCACGGTGATCGCCACCTTCGGCGGCCTGCTGTTCGGCTACGACACCGGCGTCATCAACGGCGCCCTGCCGTACATGAAGGACGACCTGGGCCTCAGCTCGTTCACCGAGGGCCTGGTCACCAGCTCGCTGCTGCTGGGCGCGGCGTTCGGCGCGGTCTCCGGCGGGCGGCTGTCGGACGCCCGCGGCCGCCGCCGCAACATCCTGATGCTGGCCGTGGTCTTCCTGGTCGGCGCGCTGGGCTGCGCGCTGGCGCCGACCACGCAGATCATGGTGGCGGCGCGGTTCGTGCTCGGCCTGGCCGTCGGCGGCGCCTCGGTGACGGTGCCGGTGTACCTGGCCGAGGTGTCCCCCGCCGAACGGCGCGGACGGCTGGTCACCCAGAACGAGCTGATGATCGTCACGGGCCAGCTGCTGGCGTTCACCACCAACGCCGTGATCGGCAACGCGTTCGGCGAGGCCGGGCACGTGTGGCGGTACATGCTCGCGATCGCGTCGCTCCCCGCGGTGGTGCTGTGGTTCGGCATGCTGGTCATGCCGGAGAGCCCGCGCTGGCTGGCCTCCAAGGAGCGCTTCTCCGAGGCGCTGGAGGTGCTGCGGCAGGTGCGCGGCGCCGAGCGCGCCGAGGCCGAGCTGGACGAGGTCAAGCGGCTCGCCCTGGAGGACAAGGCCGCCCGCAGCGGCCGCTGGTCCGACCTGGCCACGCCGTGGATCCGCCGGCTCGTCCTGGTGGGGCTGGGCATCGCCGTCGTCCAGCAGATCACCGGCGTGAACTCGATCATGTACTACGGCACCAGCATCCTGACCGAGGCCGGGCTGGACACCGACAGCGCGCTCACCGCCAACATCGCCAACGGCGTGATCTCCGTGCTGGCCACGTTCGTCGGGATCTACCTGCTGGGCAAGGTGGACCGGCGGCCCATGCTGCTGGCCGGGCAGATCGGCACGACCACCAGCCTGTTTCTGATCGGCGTCATCTCCCTCGCCATGCCGGAGGGGCCGGGACGCGCGTACGTGGTGCTGGCCATGACCGTCACGTTCCTGGCCTTCCAGCAGGGCGCCATCTCCCCGGTGACCTGGCTGATGCTCGCGGAGATCTTCCCGCTGAAGCTGCGCGGCCTGGGCCTGGGCCTGGCCGGCCTCACCCTGTGGGTCACCAACTTCCTGGTCGGGCTGACCTTCCCGGTGCTGGTGGAGAAGATCACGATTTCGACCACGTTCTTCCTGTTCGGAGCGCTGGGCATCGCCGCGATCCTGTTCGTCGCCCGGCACGTGCCCGAGACCCGGGGGCGCTCCCTGGAGGCGCTGGAGACCGAACTGCGCGCGAGGTACTCGCGATGACCGCCGCGGCCGTCGGCTCCGGCGCGGGCGCGGCCGGTCCGCCTCCGCCGCCGGGCCGCTGCCCGCGGACGCCCGACACGAACCCAGACCACTGCGAACAGGAGGACTCGCGATGCCACTGCGCGTCGGAGTGATCGGGGTCGGCATGATCGGCCAGGAGCACGCCCGCAGGCTGTCCGGCGTCGTCACCGGCGCCGAGGTGATCGCCGTCACCGACCTGTCGGCCGACCGCGCCAAGGCGGTCGCCGCCGAGACCGGCGCCCGGGTGTACGACTCGGGCGGCGAGGTCATCGCCAGTGCCGAGGTGGACGCCGTGGTGGTGACCTCGTGGGGACCCACCCACGCCGAGCACGTACTGGGCGCCATCGCCGCCGGCAAACCGGTGTTCTGCGAAAAGCCCCTCGCCACCGACGCGGCCGACTGCCGGCGCATCATGACGGCCGAGGCCGCGCACGGCAAGCGGCTGGTCCAGGTCGGGTTCATGCGCCGCTACGACGAGGGCTACCGGCAGTTGAAGCGGCTCGTCGACGCCGGGCGGATCGGCACCCCGCTGATGGCGCACTGCGCCCACCGCAACCCCAGCGTGCCGGACTCCTACACCTCCGAGATGGCCATGCTGGACACCGCCGTCCACGAGGTGGACGTGCTGCGCTGGCTGCTGGACGAGGAGATCGTCTCGGCGCAGGTGCTCACCCCGCGGCCCACCCGCCACCGGTTCGACCACCTGCAGGACCCGCAGATCATGCTGTTCGAGACCTCCGGCGGCGCCCGCATCGACGTGGAGGTCTTCGTCAACTGCCGGTACGGCTACGACATCCGCTGCGAGATCGTCGGCGAGACCGGCGCCGCCCGGCTGGCCGACCCGGCCCGCCCCGCGGTGCGCCGGGACGGGCAGGAGGGCACCGCGGTCACCGCGGACTGGCGGGAGCGGTTCGGCGCCGCGTTCGACGCCGAGTTCCAGGCGTGGGTGGACGCCGCGTCCGAGGGCACGGCCACCGGCCCCTCCGCCTGGGACGGCTACGCGGCCACCGCGGTCGGCGACGCGGCCGTGGAGGCGCTCAAGACCGGCGGGGTCGTCCCCGTCGACATGGTCTCCCGTCCCGCGTTCTACACCGGAGAGCAGTGATGAAGATCGCCCTGGACCCGTACATGCTGCGGCACGTGCCGCTGACCGAGCTGCCCGGCGTCGTGGCCGAGCTGGGCTACGAGTACATCGAGCTGTCCCCGCGCGAGGACTTCATCCCCTTCTACCTGCACCCGCGCGCCGACAAGGCCACGGTGCGCGCCTTCCGCAAGGCCCTGGACGCGGCCGGTGTGCAGGTGTCCTCGGTGCTGCCGGTGTACGAGTGGTCCTGCCCGGACGAGGAGAACCGCCAGGCGGCGGTGCGGTACTGGAAGCGCGCCATCGAGCTGACGGTGGAGCTGGGCTGCCCGGTGATGAACTCGGAGTTCAACGGCCGGGCGGTGGCGTCGTCCGACAGCGAGCGGCAGTTCTGGCGGTCGCTGGAGGAGCTGCTGCCGGTCTTCGAACGCGAAGGTCTGGAGCTGCGGCTGGAGCCGCACCCCTACGACTTCGTCGAGGACGGGCGCGCCGCGGTGGACCTGGTGCGGGCCATCGACGCCGAGTTCGCGTCGTTCGTGTACTGCGCGCCGCACACCTTCCACCAGGGCGGGGACATCGCCGGGATCATGCGGCACGCCGGGTCGCTGCTGACGCACGTGCACGTGGCCGACTCCTTCGACCACCGCGCGTCGTCGGGCAACCGGTACATCGTCAACCCGCCGAGCCTGGCCGACCGGATCCGCGTCCACCAGCACCTGGACATCGGGCAGGGCGAGGTCGACTGGGACCTGACCTTCCGGAGCCTGGCGGAGATCGGTTTCGACGGCATCCTCACGGTGTGCGTGTTCGCCTGGGAGGAGCGGGCCCGCGAGTCGGCGGTCTTCAACCGCGAGCAGGTCGAGCAGTACATCGCCAAGTACTTCGCGAAGTGAGCGGATGAGCCGGGAGGGCTCCCTCGGGCGAGGGGGCCCTCTTTCTTCACCCTGTCGAGCGGGGGATTTTCGGCGGTTTCCGCGGCCGGTTCCGGTCCGGTTCGAGCTTGCGCCGGGCACCGTCGGCGAACCTACGATGCCCGTGCCGCCGCCCACGGAGAAGGGTGCTCGATGCGCGTTTTCGACACGCTCGGCCGCCGCAAGGTCGTCCTGGGGATGGTCCACCTGCGGCCGCTGCCCGGGACGCCGCTGTACGAGGAGGGCAGCTTCCCGGAGATCCTCGACGTGGCGGTGGAGTCGGCGCGGGCCCTGGACGAGGGCGGGGCGGACGGGTGCCTGGTGCAGACGGTGGACCGCGTCTACGGCACCGGCGAGGACTCCGACCCCGCGCGCACGACGGCGATGGGGCTGATCACCTCGGCCATCGCGTCCGCCACCCGCCCGGACTTCCAGGTCGGGGTGCAGCTGATGCGCAACGCGCTGCAGGCGTCGCTGGCGGTGGCGAAGGTGGCGGGCGGCTCCTACATCCGCGCCGGCGCGCTGGTGGGCGCGACGCTGACCGCGCACGGCATGGTGCAGGCCGACCCGCTGGCGGTGGCCGAGTACCGGCGGAAGATCAACGCCCAGCAGGTCAAGGTCATCGCCGACGTGGACTCGATGCACTTCAAGTGGTTCGGCGAGCCCAAGCCGACCGGTGAGGTGGCGCGCGCGGCCCTGCAGGTGGGCGCGGACGCGGTGGCGGTCGGGCACCCCGACGAGGCCACGACCCTGGAGATGGTCGCCTCGGTCCGCCGGGCGGCGCCGGGCCTGCCGGTCGTCCTGGCCGGATACACCGACCACGGCAACGCCGCGCGGCTGCTGGCGGCGGCCGACGGGGCGTTCGTCGGCACCTGCCTGGAGGTCGGCGGCTGGGGCGGCCGGATCGACGTGGAGCGGGTCAAGGCGTACATGGAGATCGTCCGCTCTCTGGAGCCCTGAGCCGCGAGTCCCCAGGCTGCCGAGACGGGAGGGTGCGGGTGGAGGCCGAGGTGATGGTGCGGCAGGTCGACGCGCTGGCGGAGGACGTCCGCGCGTCGGCCGGGCGGTTCGGCGAACGGGCCTGCGGCCTGCTGGATCCGGCGGAGTGGGCCCAGGTCGAGCGGGTGTTCCTGACCGGGGACGGCGACTCCTACCACGCCGCCTGCGCCGCCGAGATGGCCTTCGAGTCGATCGGCGGGGTCGCCTGCGAGCCGCTGAGCGCGATGCGGTTCGCGCATTACGCGGCCGAGTGGATGCGGCCCGCCGCGCCGGGGCGGGTGCTGGTGGTCGCGATCTCCGCCTCGGGCGGGACGGAACGCGTCGTCGAGGCCCTGCACGCGGCCCGCCGGTACGGTGCGCTGACGGTGGCGGTGACCGGGACGCCCGGCAGCCCGGTGACGCGGGTGGCCGACCGCACCCTGCTGGTCGACCTGCCCGACGGCGAGCCGTCCCCCGGAATCCGGACCTACCAGGCGAGCCTGCTGGGCCTGCTGTCGATCGCGCTGCGGCTGGGCCGGGACGGCGGCGTCGCGGATAAGGAACTGGCCGCGCTCGCCGCCGAGGTGGACGCCACCGCCGAGGCGATCAGACCGGAGTGCCGGCGGGTGGCGGGCCTGGTCGCCGACGCCCCGGCGATGGTGTTGCTGGGCAGCGGCCCCTCCTACGGCACCGCGCTGTTCGCCGCCGCCAAGCTGGTGGAGGGGGCGAGCGTCTTCGCCGTCGGCCAGGACCTGGAGGAGTGGAGCCACGTCGAGCGGTTCGCCTACCCCGACGACATGCCCGTGTTCGTCATCGCCCCGCCCGGCCGCTCGCACGGCCTGGCCGCCGCAGTCGCCGCGCGGGCACGCGACCTGGGCCGCCGGGTCATCGCCGTCGCCGGCCACGGCGACACCGCCGTCGCCCGCAACGCGCTCGCCGTGCTGCCCGTGCACGGGCAGGTCCGGGAGGAGTTCTCCCCGCTGCTGTACCACCTGTTCGCCGGATACGTGGCGTGCTACGTGGCCCAGAGACTAGGTCGGCTACCGTTCCAGACCCACCGCTCTTGAGGGCGGGCAGGGAGTCAAGGGAGGACAGTCCCGGGGCCTTCTGGATTCTGCGATAGCAGCGTCCGACGGCGTCACCGCTCGGCGCCGCGGGTCAGAGGAAGCGGGAGCTGGGGACGGGGCCGGGGGAACCGACGCGGTGGCGGGGGCCGGTCAGCCACTGGTCGCGGACGGAGGCGACGAGGTGGGCGAGCGCCTCGTCGGTGTCCGGGGGCGCACCGTCCTCGCCCTCGTGCGTAAGAGGGTCGGCGTGGACGATCTCGGCGGCCAGTTCCTCCACGGGCCGCTCGTCGGGCGGGAGCCGCCGTACCGAGCCGTCCGGGTCCGCGTGCAGCCGCTCGCCCCACGGGGGCGTCACCGTCTGGTGCAGGAGGCCGCTGACGTCCGCGCTGACCTGCGGCGGGTCGGTCCAGCAGGTGGCGTGTTCGAACAGCACCTGGCCCGGGGCGCGCTCCCGCAGCCCGCCCGCGTCGATCTCGTTGAGGTCGT
This sequence comes from Actinomadura keratinilytica, assembly GCF_039539665.1. Classification (NCBI taxonomy): domain Bacteria; kingdom Bacillati; phylum Actinomycetota; class Actinomycetes; order Streptosporangiales; family Thermomonosporaceae; genus Actinomadura; species Actinomadura keratinilytica. Next base: position 7,252 of record NZ_BAABDO010000089.1, on the reverse strand, counting down.
AGGCCACGACGAGGGCGTCGGGGCGCGCCGGGTCGAACGGCTCGGCGGGCAGCCCGAGCAGTCCCGCGGCCGCGAGACCGAGGATGTGGCTGGAACGGTCGGGGAGCAGCGCGACGACCTCGGGGCCGCGCCCGGCCGCGTCCAGGATCAGGCGGAGCCGGTCCAGGGTGCGGCGGCAGCCGCCGAACGAATCACCGGTGTAGGCGTACCGGCCGGTCATGCCGTCGTCGAACCCGAACGGGGACAGGGTGGCCAGCACGCCGCCGGTCAGCGCGAAGTGCCAGCCGCGCAGGTCGCGCCGGTCGAGCGGGCTGACGGCGCGGACGGCGCGGGCGCGGTCGAGCATGCGGGCGAGCCGGTCGCGCGCGGGCAGCCAGTCGCGATCCTTGGGCTCGGGCAGCCGCCGGGCCTCCGCCGTGGCGCGGTCCAGGTCCCCGGCCATGAGCGCGTTGAACGCCAGCAGGTAGCGGCCGGGCCAGGGCTGCAGGGCGGCGGCGTGCTCGTCCAGCACGGCGACGGCCTCGGCATGCCGGGCCTCGTCCTCCAGCGCGGCGACCAGTTCGGTCAGCAGCGACGGCGCCCCGGGCGCCAGGTCGAGGGCCCTGCGCAGCGCCGGAACGGCGAGATAGGACACCCCGCGCTCGACGCACGCGTATCCGTACTCGTACAGCTTCCCGGGGTCGTCCGGATCGGCGGCGACGGCGGCGGCCGCCTGCCTGAGGTCGTCGAATCCCGATTGGGCGGCGGCCTCCCCGATGAGCCGCGCCACCTCGGTCTGCTGCATGTCCTCGGCGTTGAACCGCAGGTGCCGCAGCAGCCCCGGGATGTCGCCGGCCCGCAGGAGTTCCCGTGCCTCGTCGCTCATGGTGCGGCACCGTACAGGTCGCCCGTAATCGGGACATCCCATTTTCGTCGCGCTTGTCGCCCGTCGCTGGTCGTGTTCATTGCGGTCTGGCTATGCTTACCCCCGCCTCAATGCGCGCCTAGGTCGAGGGACGGTGGTCTGTGGGTTATCCGCCCGGCAACGAACAGGTTCTGCTGACCATTGGGGATATGGCGCTCACCCAGACCCACGTGATCGTCCCGCATGGCCGTTACCCGCTGAACGGGACGGTCTGGGCCGTGCAGGACTCCACCCAGGTGCACGAGGGAATTCCGCCGGTCGCGATCGTGCTGACCATCATCTTCGTGTGGTTCTGCCTGCTGGGCCTGCTGTTCCTGCTGATGAAGCAGCGCCGTTACACCGGTTTCGTAACGATCTCGGTCACCGGTCAGGGGCTGTACCACACCGTCCAGCTTCCGCCCGGTCCGGAGTCCGGCGCGTGGGCGGCGCAGGTGGTCTCGCAGGCCCGCTCGCTGGCGGCCTCCGCTCCCCCGGCCATCGCCTGACCGGCCCTTCGCACGACTGACGGCACAGGACTTGCGCACCCCCGCGGGTCCTGTTGTGCGCCCGCTTGCCCGGATATTGCGCTGAACGCTCCGGCCGACCGCGCGGGATCTCCGTGTTCTTTGCCCCGCCGGACGGGCCGTGCCCCTTCTCCGTCGCGTTATTCACCGGTCATTTCCCATTCGCGGTGACACATCGTCGTTGATGGTGACTGTTCGTGATTAGGCGCAGGTCGGCGGGGTAGTGAGCCGCCGGGAGACCGGTTCCGCGCACGGGTGCGACGCGTTTTCCGCGGCCGGTCGCCCGATTCTCTGACGGTGTTCGCACGAACAGCAGGGAGAAGGGCATATGAGCACGAGCGAGCAGGCCGTTCCGTCCGCCTACCGCGCCGATTCCGGCACCCGCTATCGCGTCCTGTTCTTCATGCGGGTCGATCCCGGTGAGCAGGAGGCGTTCCGCCGCGCCTACGAGCAGATCCGGTGGCGGGTCGCCGAGGTTCCCGGGCACGTGCGCGACCAGCTCTGCCAGTCCACCCGCGACCCGGCCGAATGGCTGATCACCAGCGAGTGGGCCAGCGAGGAGCACTTCCTCGCCTGGGAGAGCGACCCCGCGCACCGGCGGATGGTCGCCCCCATGATCAGGCACACCGCCGAACGCGAGTCGCTGCGCTTCGCGGTGCACGCCACCACCGAGACGCCGCGCTGACCGCCAGCCGCCGCGGAGGTGCCGCGGGGACCGGCCGGAACGTCCCGTCCTGTGGAGGCATGCGATGACCATTGACTGCCACGCGCACATCAGCCCGCCGGACATGGTCCGCCGTTTCCCGATGCCGCCGAGCCTCGGCGACGTCGACGGAATGATCGAGGACAAGCTGGCGCGGGGCGTGCGGATGTCGATCGTCGGCAGCCCGGTCGGCGCGGGGATGATGGCGCCGATCCCGGGCGTCGACAACTACGCGCAGACCGTCGACCAGCTGACGGCCTTCCACGACTGGCTCGGCGGCACCGTGGCCGACCACCCCGAGCACCTGCGCGCGCTGGTCTACGTCAACCCGTTCGGCGACGACGCGCACCTGGCGGCCGCCGCCCGCACGCTGGCGAACCCGGAGTTCGTCGGGTTCATCATCAACACCAGCGTCGCCGGGCGCTACCTGGACGACCCGCGCTGCGACGGCTTCTTCGCCATGGCCGCCGAGCACGACGCGCCCGTGATGCTGCACGCCCCGGCCCGGCCCGCCGCCGGCACGGGGCTGGCGGACCCGCTGCTGCTGGAGGGGATCGGCCGGTTCGACGACGTCTCCACCGGCACCGCCTGCGTCATCTTCGGCGGCTGGCTGGAGAAGTACCCCGGGCTGCGGCTGATCGCCACCGCCGCCGGGGGCGCGCTGGCCCTGCTGGTGGAACGGCTGGACCGCGCCTACCACGCGCCGCACTGGGGCGGCGGCCGCCCGGGCGGCGAGGGCGGCTGGCCGATCAGCCGCCCGCCGAGCACCTTCGTGCGGCAGATCTGGGTCGACACGGCCACCCCCAGCCGCGTGGCGCTGCGCGCCGCCCTGGCGGTCTTCGGCTCCGACCGCATCCTGTTCGGCACCGACTCCCCGCCGCTCCAGGACGTCGTCGGCGACGGCCTGCGCGCCCTGGAGGAGGTGTCCCCGAGCGCCGAGCAGCTGCGGGCCATGTGCCACGAGAACGCAGCCAGGCTTTTCGGCCTGCCCGTCCACACCACGATGTGACCCGCCGCGACACCTGCGAATCCGCCGCCCGCCACGCCCGCCGCCCCGACGGCCTGGCGGGCCGTCGCGCCCGCCGCTGCCGACACCCGCCCGCCCCGGCGGCCCGGCCGACCTCGATGCGGCCGGGCCGCCGCCGGTCAGTCGATGGTCAGGCGGCCGGTGCCGTGGATCGAGGGGATGCCCTGGCGGGTGAAGCAGCGGGCCACCCGGCCTTTGGGGCGGACGCTGCCGTAGAAGGAGTGGCCGGCCAGGTAGCCGGCGGTGACGCGGCCGTTGAGCTGGGCGTCGGTGCGGGCGCGGTCGCTCTGGGCGCCTCCGGCGCGCAGGACCGACCGGGCGAGCGCACGGCCGTAGGCGTCGTACCAGGTGACGGTGGCGCGGCCGCGCAGGTCGCTGACACCGAGGCAGTTGGCGTAGGCATTGCCGGTCAGTGTCATGACACCGGAGGCGATGCGGGACCGGCGGGGGTCGGCCGAGGTGCAGTCGCGCAGCACCAGCCTGGCGCGGGTGGTGACGTGCTGGCGCCGCAGCCGGATCGGCGGGCGGAACTTCATCGGCCTGCCGGGCGCGGTGGCGGCCGCGCAGGTCAGCGACCCGTATCGGGCGGGTGCCCGGTGTTCGGCGGGCGACGGCGGGGACGCGAGGGCGGGGTCGGCCGCGGGGGCCGGGACGGTGATGCCGACGAGGACGAGCGGCCCGGCCAGACCACACCGCACGAGACGTCCGGACAGAACAGACATGGCTCCCCCCACGATCAGCACATAAAGTGACTACATCGCTACCATTTGTAGCATCACCCGATGTGCCGCCAGGAACCGGGCCGTCCGGGACGTCGAGCCGCACAGCGCACGCCGCGCCGGAGCGGCCGCCGGCCGTCAGCCGCGGCGGGGCCGGCGGGGCAGGTGTTGGTTGACGTGGGGGGCCATCATCTGGGCGCGCAGGCGTTCCAGCTCGCGGCGGTCGCGCTTGGTGGGGCGGCCGGTGCCGGGGTCGCGGCGCACGATGGGCCCGAGCAGTTCGCGCGGCGGCGGGGGCGGGCTGTTGTCGATGAGGCATTCCGCCGCGACGGACGCGCCGACGCGGCGGCGGATGACGCGCCGCACCACCACGACGCGTTCCCGGCCGTCGTGCCGCAGCCGCACCTCGTCGCCGGGCTTGACCAGGGCGGACGGCTTGGCGCGCTTGTCGTTGAGGCGGACGTGCCCGGCGCGGCACGCAGTGGTGGCCATCGAGCGGGTCTTCAGCAGCCGCACCGCCCAGATCCACACGTCGATCCGCACCGAATCGTCGCCTGCCATGGCGACGACATTAACGCACGGCCCGCGCCGCCGGGAGGGCCCGCCGCCCGGCGGCGGGCCCCGGCCGGGGCGGTCAGGTGGCGAACAGCCGGTCCAGGTCGGCGAACGCCTTGAACTCCAGGGCGTTGCCCGCGGGGTCGAGGAGGAACATCGTCCACTGCTCGCCCGGTTCGCCCTCGAAACGGACGTACGGCTCGATCACGAACTCGGTGCCGGCGGCCCGCAGCCGGTCGGCGAGCCGGTGGAACTCCTCGACCGGCAGGACGAGCCCGAAGTGCGGGACGGGCACCTGGTGGCCGTCGACGGGATTGGTCCCGGCGATGCCGTCGCGGGGCTTGTCCGAGGGCCCGTCGCCGACCTGGTGGGTGACGACCTGGTGGCCCATGAAGTTCCAGTCGATCCACCTGGTGTCGGACCGGCCCTGGCCGAAGCCGAGCACCTTCCCGTAGAACTCGCGGGCGGCGTCGAGGTCGTCGACGGGGATGGCCAGGTGGAACGGCGGCAGTTGCGTGCTCATTGCGGCTTCCTCCTTGTCGAGGTGCCGACGCGCGGATGCGGCCGGCGTCGTCGCGCGGGCGCCGCCCCAGCGGGGGGCGCCCGGCTCCCAGAGCGTCAGTTGACCGGGGTGGGGGGCTCCTTGCCGGCCAGCACGGCGGCCGCGTTCGCCACCGACAGATGGCACATGCGTTCCCGGGTCGTCACGCCCGCGCTGCCCAGGTGGGGTGTGAGCACGGTGTTGGGCAGTTCGGTCAGCCGGGGATCGACGTTCGGTTCGTCCTCGAAGACGTCGAGCCCGGCCGCGGCGATCTGTCCCGAGCGCAGCGCCCCGATCAGCGCGTCCTCGTCCACGATCCCGCCGCGCGCGGTGTTGACGAGGATCGCCGACGGCTTCATCCGGCGCAGCGCGTCCGCGTCGATCAGGTGCCGGGTCCGCTCGGTCAGCGGGCAGTGCAGGGTGACGACGTCGCTGCGTTCCAGCAGGTCCGGCAGTTCGAGGAACTCCACGTCGTCGTCCGGCGGGGCGGACCGCGCGGGCGTCGCCACGATCTTCATGTCGAACGCGCGGGCGCGCCGGGCCACGGCCCGCCCGATCCGGCCGTAGCCGACGATGCCGAGGGTGGCGCCCGCGCTGAGGTCCAGGCCGAGCAGCATGCGCGGCCCCCACACCCACGGCGTGCGGTCGCGCAGCAGCCGGTCGCCGTCGAGCACGCGCCGGGCCGCGGCCAGGATGAGCGCCATGGTCAGGTCGGCGGTCGCGCCGTCCAGCACGCCCGGGGTGTTGGTGACGCGGACGCCGCGTTCGGTGGCGGCGGCCACGTCGATGTTGTCGTAGCCGACCGCCGTGTTCGCCACCACCTTGAGCCGCGGGCCGGCCGCGTCGAGGAACTCGGCGTCGATCCGCTCGGTGAGCGTGCACACGACGGCGGCGGCGCCCGCCGCGTCCCGCAGCAGCACGGCCCGGTCCGGCGGGTCCTCCCCGCCCGCGACGACGGGGTGCCCGAGCGCGCGCACCTCGCGCATCGCCGCGTCGGTCAGCAGCCGGGGGACGTAGACGTGCGGCTCCATACTCACCTTTCTCACGGGCCTTTCTCGCGGGCCCTTCTCGCGGGCGCGGTCATCGGACGGCCATCGGGGCGAGGCCGAGGCCGGCGAGCGCGGCGGCGCCGGCGGCGGCGTGCTCGCCTCCGGCCAGCAGCAGCGTGCGCGCCGCCTGGTAGCGGCAGCCGGCCGCCTCGTACTCCTTGGCGGCGGCGAGCAGGCGCGGCACGTCGCCGTCGAGCAGCGCCTCCGCCCGGTCCACCTGGGCGGAGGCGACCGGGTTGCCGGCGACCACGGCGCGGGCGGCGGCGATGCGGCCGCGGGCATCGGGGTGCCCGGCGAGCACCGCGGCCTCCGCGCGCAGCGCCGCGTACCAGTGCAGCCAGACCCAGCACACCCACTTCCACACCCGGTCCGGCGGCGGTGCGACGCGTTCCAGCGCCGCGTCGGCGTCCCCGTGGTGGAGCAGGACCGCGGCGTCGAAGACCGCGCCGTAGCCGAGCCGGTGGTCGGTTTCGACGCCGGCCTCGTCGACGATCGCCAGCCAGCGGGCCCGCGCGCCGTGGTCGCCGCGCAGGCCGTGGATCATCGCGACGGCCGCGGCGGCGGGGCCGATGGAGCGCGACCGCAGGCGGCCGTTCCGCTCCCAGGCGTCGAGGAACCGCATGCCGACGGTGAGCGCCTCGTCGGCGTCGCCGGTGAACGCGTCCGCGACCAGGAGCCAGGACGTGGCGTGGTGGCCCGCCTCGGCCAGCAGCGGGTGGTCGGCGAGCCGCCTGCCCCAGCGGCGGGCCTGCTGCAGTTCGCCGACGCCGACGGCGGTTCCGGCCGCCATGGCGAGCGCGTCCATCAGCTCGTGCGTGGCGGCGGGCGTGGCCGGTGCGCGGGCCAGGAGGTCGATGCGGCGCCGGGCGGCGGCCGCGGCGGCGAAGGAGTCCCCGGCCCAGCTCTGGGCCCCGGACAGCGCGTCGAGCGCGGCGGACTCGGCCACCGGGTCGCCGGTGCGGCGGGCCAGCTCGACGGCCCGTTCGGCGCGCGCGACGGTCTCCCGGGCGGTGTTGTCCGGGGCGCCCTGGACGGCGCCGAACGCGTCGGCCTCCACCGCCGCCTCGGCCAGCGCGACGGCGGCCGCGGCGGCCGGGTCGCCGCCGCGCAGCTCCCGCGCCTGCGCGAGCATGGCGGTCACCTCGTCCGCGCGGGGCGTCCGCGCGAAGGAGTTGGAGAAGCGGTAGGCGACGGTGGCGGCGGCCACCAGGTCGAGGGCGGCGCCGGCGGCGGCCCCGGCCCGGCGGGCGC
>NZ_BAABDO010000088.1:0-28368 GCF_039539665.1 Actinomadura keratinilytica | reverse complement strand
TTCCTAAGACCGCTTGGCCTCCGACTTGGCCGCGCGGCGCGCCCCCGCCCTACGCGGCCACGGGGGCCTGCGGCGCGGTGCTCTTGCCGGATTCGGCGACGGCGGCCTCCGGCTGTTCCCGCCGGTCGCGGGCCCGCTCCCGGCGCGGGCGCGCGGGCGGGCGCAGCACGAGCATGACGACGGCGAGGATGACCAGCGCGACGGCCCCGTCCAGCCAGTAGTGGTTGGCGGTGCCGATGACCACGCCGAGCGTGACGACCGGATGCGCCAGCCACAGCCAGCGCCACCTGGTGCGGCACGACAGGACGAGGCTGACGGCGACGAACACGGCCCACCCCACGTGCAGGGACGGCATGGCGGCGAACTGGTTGGCCATGCCGTCGTCGTGCGCGGGGCCGTACACGCCCGGCCCGTACACCGCGCCGGTGTCGACGAACCCCAGTCCGCTCAGCATGCGCGGCGGGGCGAGCGGCACGGCGATGTGGACCGCGAGCGCCACGCCCGTCATCACCGCCAGCACCGTCCGCGCCCACCGGTAGTGCCAGGGGCGCCGCGCGTACGTCCACACCAGGAACAGCGCGGTGGCCGGGAAGTGCACGTACTTGTAGTAGGCGTTGGCCGCGACGACCGCCGGGGTCGGCAGCTCCAGCAGCAGGTCCTGCAGGTCCTCCTCGCTGGGCAGGCGCAGGGCGCGTTCGAGGTCCCACAGCCGCCCGGCGTTGGCGAACGCCTCGTCGATGTGGTGGGCGCCGAGCAGGCGGCCCAACTTGTAGGCGGCGAACAGCAGCGCGACCAGCGCCAGCTCCCGCAGCGGGCGGCGCCATCGGCCCGACGGCGGGAGGACGGCCTTCCACCCGCTCCTCCCGCGGGGGGTGCGGTCGGCATCGGGCCGGCCGCCGCGCGACAGGGGGGTGGGGACGCGCACAGGCAGCACCGAACACTCCACTTCATCGTGAAGGCCGCCCGGACCAAGGGTGTCGCGGCCGGCAAATAAAAGGAAGCGTCGTTTTATATGAGAATTGTCACAAGCTGACACTGGCATGCCGCGGGCCGCCGCGGTACGGCGACGCGCGGCGGCCCGCGAATCGTGATCTCAGCGTTGCCGGACGGCGGCGCGGTCCGCGGACACCGACCGTCCCGACGCGGACGGCTGAGAGCGCTTCCCACAGCTTCCCGAAGTCACGCGTCCTGACCTTTTTGAAGTCATGCCAGGTGAGAAGGCATCTCGCCGACCGCTCTTGACATGGGCGGAGGCGGAGGGCGACGCTAGTGAGAGCGCTCTCACAGCGTGGGCGGTCCGGGCCGCGCTCCCCTCTCATCGCCCTTCTCCGGCGGCCCGGACCGCAGCCGGCGGCCGGGCGCGCGCCCGGCCGCTACGCCGGCGCCGTGGGGGCCGGTCCGGTGGCGGGACGGGCCGCGTCCGTCCCCCTGTGAAGTCGGCGACAGGCGGGGGCACGGCATGAGACGGCCGACGCTCGAGGCGGTGGCGGCGCGGGCGGGCGTGTCCCGCGCCACGGTGTCGCGGGTGGTCAACGGGTCGGCCACGGTCACGCCGGAGATCCGCGACGCCGTGCTCCGGGCGATCGACCAGCTCGGGTACGTGCCCAATCCCGCCGCGCGCAGCCTGGTGACGCGGCGGACCGGCTCGATCGGGCTGGTGATCTCCGAACCGCCCTCGCGGGTGTTCTCCGACGACCCGTTCTTCGCGGTCGTGGCGCGCACCGTCGGCCAGGAGCTGGCGGACGCCGACAAGCAGGTCGTGCTGCTGCCCGCCTCCTCCCCCGCCGGGCACGCCCGCGTCGAGCGCCATGTCGCCGGCGGGCACGTCGACGGGGTGATCCTTGTGTCCATGCACGGCTCGGACCCGCTGCCCGCGGCGCTGGCGCGCACCGACGTGCCGGTGGTGTCGCACGGCCGCCCCATCGCCGCGGTGCCGCTGCCGTACTGCGACTGCGACAACGTCGGCGGGGCGCGGTCGGCCGTGCGCCACCTGCTGGAGCGGGGGCGGCGCCGCATCGCCGCCATCACCGGTCCGCCCGACATGAGCGCCGCGTTGGACCGCATGACCGGCTACCGGGAGGTCCTGTCGGGCGGCGACCGCCGCTCGCTGGCCGCCATCGGCGACTTCACCCGCGCGTCCGGGGCGGCGGCCATGCGGCAGCTGCTGGAGGACGATCCGGGCCTGGACGCGGTGTTCGCCGCCAGCGACCTGATGGCGATCGGGGCGCTGCACGCGCTGCGGCAGGCGGGCCGCCGCGTCCCCGACGACGTCGCCGTGGTCGGGTTCGACGACATCGAGGCGGCCCGCTTCACCGACCCGCCGCTGACGACCGTGCGCCAGCCGGTCGCCGAGGTCGCCCGGGCGGTGGTGCGCAGGCTGCTGGGGCCGGCGGACGAGCGCGCCGCCGAACCGCTGATCCTGCCCACCGAGCTGGTCGTCCGCGACTCCACCTGACCGGCCCGCGCTGCGCCCCTACCGCGGTACCGGCGGGCCGAGCAGCCAGCGGCCCAGCGCGGGCAGGTCCGGCAGCACGCGGTCGGCGTCGGCCAGGTGCGGGCGGCCGGGCGCGGCGATGCCGGTGACCGGGCAGCCCGCCGCGCGCGCGGCGGCCACGCCGGTCGGCGAGTCCTCCACGGCCAGCATCCGCGCGGACGGCAGCCCGCGGCGGCGGGCCGCCTCCAGGTACGTGGCGGGGGCGGGTTTGGGCTCGGCGACCTGGTCGGCGGCGACCGTCGTGCGCACCAGGTCCAGGACGCCGATGGCCGCCAGCAGCGGGCGCAGCACCTGGGCGGGCGAGTTGGACACGACCGCGACCGGCCAGTGCCGCGCCAGCTCCGCGACCGTCTCGACGGCGCCGGGCAGGGCGGCGGGCGCGCGGGCGACGCGCACCGCCGCCTCGTGCAGCAGCTCCGCGCGCAGCGCCGCGTGGTCGACGGGCCCGGGCATGGCGGTGGCCAGCAGGTCCACGGTCGCGGCCAGGCCGAGGCCGTGGGTGGCGTCGCGCAGCGCGTCGGTCATGCGTCCGCCGTGGCGTTCGACGACGGCGCGTTCGGCGTCGGCCCACGGCTCGTCGGTGTCGGCGAGCACGCCGTCGCAGTCGAACGCGATCCCGGCGATCGCGTGCCCGTCCGGCCCGGGTCCGTCCGGCGCGGGTCCGTCCGGCGCGGTCACGGCGTCCAGTCCAGGAGCCGGGCCGGGTTGTCCACCAGGACGCGCCGGACCAGGTCGGGGCCCGCGGCGCGCTCCAGGCGCGGCACGAAGCGGGCGGGCAGGTACTCCAGGCCGGGCATGCCGCCGTAGGCGAGGTAGCGGGTGCGGCGGGCGACGTCGCCGCCGAGCAGCAGCCGGTCGGCGCCGCCGAGCTCGGCGGTGCGCAGCAGGCAGTCCAGGATGACCGAGTCGGGCCAGGACTTGTGCCGCGCCATGCCGTCGTAGCCGAGGTAGGCGCCCGCGGCGGCGAGTTCGGCGTGCAGGCCGGGGTCGGGGTTGCGGTCGATGTGGGCGAGGACGACGCGGTGCGCGGGCACCCCGGCATCGCCGAGCACGCCGAGCACCTCGAACGCCGCGCTGCCGTGCTCCAGGTGCACCATGACCGGGGCGCCGGTGGCGCGGTGCGCCTGCGCCACCCCGTCCAGCACCCGCCGTTCGAACCCGCCGATCGACCAGTAGCCGATGCCGGCCTTGAGCAGCCCGGCCCGGGGCGCGTGCGGACGCGGCGCGGTCAGCGCGGCGTCGTCGCGGACGCCCTCGGTGAGTTCGGCGGTGAACAGCCGGCCGAGCGCCGCGGCGTCCATGTCCAGCAGCGGGTGCCCGTCGCGGTAGTGCGCGCGGCGGTGCGCGCCGGTGGTGAGCACCACGCGCAGCCCGGTCGAGCGGGAGATCCGCGCGACCGCCTCGGCGTCGCGGCCGAGGCCGACCGGCGTCGCGTCCACCATCGCGTCGATCCCGGCGGCGCGCAGCCGGGCCGCCTCCCGGCCGCTGCGCTCCTCGTCGTCCAGCTCGTCGCCCGGCAGCAGCGGGCTGACCTGGAACAGGTGCTCGTGGTAGTCGGTGCGGCCGAGGTCGGCGGCGGCGATGTCGCCCAGCGCGGTCCTGATCACCGCGCCTCCGCGGCGACGCGGGACAGCTCGTCCACCAGGTCCGGGGTCAGCGCCACGTCGAACACCTCGGCGACGACCTGCGACCAGCCGTGCACGAAGTACCGCCAGCCGTCCTCGACCCGCAGCCCGGCGCGGTCGCTCTGCTCGCGCGCGGCGCGCAGGAAGTCCAGCTCGCCGCGGTAGTTCAGCTCCCACACCACGGCCTGGCGGGGGAAGGCGGCGCCCGGGCCGAGCGGCGAGCCGGGCCGGTCCTTGCCCAGGCCGGTGGCGTTGACGACCAGGCTGCCCGGCGGCATGGCGGCCAGCAGGTCGTCGGCGGGGCCCTCGGCGCGGCGGGTGACCAGGCGGGGGCCGCCGCCGGCGGGCACGACGCCGCGCAGCGCGGCGAGCCGTCCGGCGTCCACGTCGGTGCAGACGATCTCGGCGGGGGCGTCCGCGCGGTGCGCCAGGTACCAGGCGATGGCGGTGCCCGCCCCGCCCGCGCCCAGCAGCAGCACGTGCCCGCCCGTCTTGGCGAAGTGGTCCGGCGCGAGGAACTCCTCCAGGGCGAGCCCGGCGGTGATCGGGTCTTTTGCGTGCCCGATCAGCCGCCCGCCGCGCTTGGAGATCGAGGAGATCTCGCCGCACAGCGCGGCGAACTCGTCCACTTCGTCGAACAGGTCGGCGGCGGCCCGGTACACGGCGATCTTGTGGGTGGTGACCAGGGCGCCGCGGCGGCGCGGGTCGTCGCGGATGGCGGCGACCGCCTCCCGGTAGCGGGCGGGGTCGCCGTCCAGCGCGATGTCCCGGCCGACCAGGCGGGCGCCGTCCAGGCCGAGGACCCGCGCCCACGCCGGGAACACCCGCATGATCGACGACTGGCCGGTGCTGACGCCGATGAACTCCATGACCGGCCCGTCCGCGTCCGGCGCTGCGTCCGATCCTGCGCGCGGCGCCGCGTTCGGCTCTCTGTCCAGTGCGGTCATGACCGGGCCTCCCGGAGGGCCGCGGCGAACGCGCGGGCCCGCGTGGTGATCTCGGCCAGGTCGCCGGAGGCGATCGCGGACGAGGGGGCCAGTTCTCCCCCGGCGCCCACGGCCAGCGCGCCGGCGGCGAGCCAGTCGGCCACGTTGCCGGCGGCGACGCCGCCGGTCGGCACCAGCGGCACGTCCGGGAACGGTCCGCGCAGCGCCCGCAGGTAGCCGGGGCCGCCCAGCGCGGCCGGGAAGATCTTGACCGCGTGCGCGCCGAGCGCGGCGGCGCGCATCAGCTCGCTGGGCGTGAGGGCGCCGAGCAGGGTGGTCAGGCCGGTGTCGAGCATGGCGCGGGCGAGGTCGTCGTCCGTGCCGGGGCTGACCAGGAACCGCGCGCCGGCGTCGGCGGCCGCGCGGGCCTGCTCGGCGGTGCGGACCGTTCCGGCGCCGACGAGCGCCTCGGGGTGGGCGCGCCGCGCCTGGTCGATCACCGCGGCCGCGTCCGGCGTGCTGAAGGTGATCTCGATGCCGGTGATGCCGCCCTCCACCAGCGCCGACACGCAGCGCAGCGCCGAGTCGGGGGTGGGCGCGCGCAGCACGGCGAGCACACCGGTCGCGCGGAGATCGTCGATGGACATGCTTTCCTTTCCGGGGGTGGCGGAGGTCGGGTGCCGGGGGTGTCAGGCGGGGACGGGCACCACGTGGGCGGGGGTGCGTCCGGCGAGCGCGTCGAGCACGGCGTCGGCGGCGCCCTGGCCCATGCGGTCGACGGCCTCGACGGTCTGCGCGCCGATGTGCGGGGTGACGACCACGCGGTCGGCCAGGTCGGGCGCCAGCAGCGGACTGCCCGCCGGGGGGCCGTCGTGCCGTCCCTCGCCCGCCAGGGTGTCGGCGGCGTAGGCGGCCAGGCGCCCGCCGCGCAGGGCCTCGGCGACGGCGGCCTCGTCCACCAGGTCGGCGCGGGCGGTGTTCACCAGCACCGCGCCGGGGCGGAGCCGCGCCAGCCACGCGGCGTCGGCGAGCACGGCCCCGCCGGGGGCGTGCAGCGACACCGCGTCGCACCGTTCGGCCAGTTCGGCGATGCTTGCGGCCGGGCGCACGCCGTCGGCGGCGCCGGGCGGCGCGTACGGGTCGTAGGCCAGCACCTCGGCGCCGAAGCCGCGCACGCGCCGGGCGACGCCGCGGCCGATGCGGCCGTACCCGGCCACGCCGACGGTCAGCGCGCCCAGCTCCCGGCCGCGCCGGGTGCGCCAGTCGCCGCCGCGCACGTCCCGGTCGCCGGCGACGACGGCGACCAGCTCGGCCAGCAGCGCGCCGACGGCCAGGTCGGCGACGGCCGGGCTGTTGGCGCCGGGCGTGTTGGTGACGGTGACGCCGCGGGCGGCGGCGGCCCGCAGGTCCACGTTGTCGACGCCGACGCCGTAGCGGGCGACGACGCGCAGCCCGGGGGCCGCCGCCAGGTGCTCGTCGGTGATCGGCGCGGTGCCGGCGATCCAGGCGGCCGCGTCCGCCAGGACGGGGCGCAGCGCGTCCAGGTCGTGCGCCGTGGAGCCGCGCACCACGCGCAGTCCGGCGGCGGCCAGCCGCCGTTCGCAGTCCGCCCGGCCCCGGCCGAACGACCGGGAGGTGACCAGGACGGTGCCGTTCATTCGTTCTCCTGTTCGAACCACGATTCGAGCCGCCGGTAGGCGTCCAGGAAGGAGGCGTGGCGGCGCCGGTACTCGGCGTGCCGCGCCGGGTCGGGGGTGAACTCGGCGGTGATCTCCGACAGGTCCCGCGCCACCTCGAAGCCGGGCACCAGCCCGGCGCCGACCGCGGCGGTGACGGCGGCGCCCAGGCTGTTGGCCTCCTCGCCGATGCGGCGCCGCCGCACGGTGGCGCCCCAGGTGTCGGCGAGGATCTGCAGCCACAGGTCGCTGGACGCGCCGCCGCCGATCGCGTCCACCCGGTCCACCGGGTGGCCGGCCTCGCGGAACGCCTGCACGCAGGTGCAGAGGTTGAACGCCACGCCCTCCAGCACGGCCCGCGTCAGCTCCGCGCGGCCGTGGTGGCGGGCCAGGCCGAGGAACACGCCGCGGGCGGAGGCGTTCCAGTACGGCGAGCGCTCGCCGAGCAGGTGCGGCAGGAAGTACAGCCCGGTGGTGTCGGCGTCGGCGGCGGCGCGGGTCAGCTCGTCGAACCTGCCTTCGCCGCGGTCCGGGCGCAGCAGGTCGGCGACCCACTCCAGCGCGGCGCCGCCGGTCTGCATGGTGGCGGTCGGCACGTACCGGCCGGGCACGACGTGGTCGAACGTCATGGTCCGCATCGCCGGGTCGTGCAGCGGCTCGGCCGCCGACAGCGACACCCACGACGACGATCCCAGGTAGGTGTAGGCGCCGTCCTCGGGGTCGATGACGCCCGCGCCGAGCGCCGCCAGCGGCCCGTCGCCGCCGCCGAGCACCACCGGGGTGCCGGGCCGCAGCCCGACCGCCTCGGCGGACGCGGCCGACAGCTCCCCCACCACGGTCGTCGCCGGGACGATCTCCGGGAACAGCGCGGGGTCGAGCCCGGCGGCGTCCAGCATCCGCTCCGACCAGCGGCCCGCCCGCTGGTCGTAGGCGTTGGTGCTGGACGCGTCGGACGGGTCGGTGACCAGCCGCCCGGTCAGCCGCTGGACGATGTGGTCCTTGGCCAGGCACACGTGCGCGACCCGGGCGAACACCTCCGGCTCGTGCTCGCGCACCCACAGGATCTTCGTCAGCGAGTAGGTGGGGTGGATCCGGTGGCCCAGCAGCCGGTAGGCGGCGTCGGCGCCGATCTCGGCGGTCAGCCGGGCCGCCTGGGCGGAGCTGCGGTGGTCGGCCCAGATCAGCGCGGGGCGCACCGGGCGGTACGCCGCGTCCAGCAGCACCGCGCCCATCATCTGGCCGCTGAACGACACGGCGCGCACCGCGGCCGGGTCGGTTCCGGTGTCGGCCAGCAGCCGGCGGGTGGCGGTGGCGACCGCCTCCTCCCAGTCCGCCGGGTCCTGCTCGGCCACCCCGCCCGCGGCGAACCGGGTGCCGTAGCGGACGGTGGCGGCGGCGACCAGGCGGCCGTCGTCGCGGTGCAGCGACGCCTTGTCGCCGGTGGTGCCGAGGTCGTGCGCGATGATCATGTCTGCCTCCCGGTGCCGGCGGCGTCGCGGTCGTCGCCGGCGGACCCGCCCGCCGCGTCTCCCGCGTCGCCCGCGGCGTCGGCTGCAGCCGCGGCGGCGGCCGACGCGGCGGTGTCGCGCGAGCGGGGTCCGCGCAGGTTGCGCAGGTGCTCGGCGGCGACGGCGGCCAGGATCAGCACGCCGGTGAGGATCTGCAGCCAGAACGGGTCGATGCCGAGCAGCGTGCCGCCGTTGTCCAGCAGGCCGACCACCAGCGCGCCGACCAGTGCGCCCAGCGCCGTGCCGCGCGCTCCGAACAGGCTGGCCCCGCCGATGACGCAGGCCGCGATGGCCTGCAGTTCGTACCCGGTGCCGGCGGTCGGCACGCCGTTGCCGAGCCGGGACGCCAGCAGCAGCCCGGCCAGGGCCGCCAGCGTGCCGCACAGCGTGTAGGCGGTGATCTGCACGGCGCGCACCGGCACGCCGGTGAGCCGGGCGGACTCGGCGTTGGACCCGACCGCGTACACGTACCGGCCCCAGACGGTGCGGCGCAGGAACACCCCCACCAGCACCGTGATGATCAGCATCAGCCAGGTGAGGTTGGCGATGCCGAGCACGGTGCCGCCGGCGAGCTCGGAGAAGCCGTCCGGCAGCGGCTGGACGGTGCGTCCGCCGGTGAGCAGCAGGGTCGCGCCGCGGGCGATGCCCATCATGCCGAGCGTGACGATGAACGGGGGCAGCCGCACCGCCGCCACCAGCACGCCGTTGACCAGTCCGGCGAGCGCGCCGACGGCCAGGGCCAGCAGCACCGCCCACAGCACGTGCGCGCCGCCGGTGGTGTCGAACACCGCCTTGGCGGCCACCACGCCGGACAGGCCGACCACCGACCCGACCGACAGGTCGATGCCCGCGGTCAGGATGACCAGCAGCTGCGCCACGGCGAGGATGGCGTAGATGGACACCTGGCGGCCGAGGTTGTCCAGATTGGTCCCGGTGAGGAACACGTCGGTGGACAGGCTCAGCGCGAAGCCCAGGACCAGCAGCATCCCGATGCCGCCGAACCCCTTGTTGAACAGCTGCCCCAGCCGCAGGATCTCGCTGTCGTCGGGCTCGCGGCGGGCGGCGCCGCGGCCGCGTCCCTGCCGGGGCGCCGTGGTGACATCGGTCATGAGGACTCCACAGTGGTGACGTCGCGCCGCTGCCGTGCCGCGGCGGATGGGGTGGACGGAGCCGCGGCGCGGTCGGCTCCGCGCGGGCTGGCCAGCGCCAGCACCTTCTCCTCGGTGGCCTCGGCGGCCGGCAGGTCGGCGACCAGGCGGCGTTCGCGGACCACCACCACGCGGTCGCACAGTCCCAGCAGCTCGGGCAGGTAGGAGGAGACGACCACGATGGCCAGGCCGGCCGCGGCCAGGTCGGCGATGATGCGGTAGATGTCGGCCTTGGCGCCGACGTCCACGCCCTTGGTGGGCTCGTCCAGCAGCAGGACCTTGGCGCCCAGCGCCCGCCAGCGGGCGATCAGCACCTTCTGCTGGTTGCCGCCCGACAGCGAGGACACCGGGTCGCCCCAGTCGCCGAACCGCAGCCGCAGCCCGTCGACGGCCTGCTCGACGTGCCGGCGCAGGCGCGGCCGGTGCACCAGCCCGCGCACCCCGGCGGTGCGCCAGCTGGCGATCGCGATGTTCTCTTCGATGCTCAGCCCGGGCAGCAGCCCGGACTCCTTGCGGTCCTCGGTGAGCAGCCCGATGCCGAGCCGGGACGCCTTGCGGGTGGACCCGCGGGGCACGGGGCGGCCGTCCAGCAGCACCCGCCCCTCGGTGACCGGGTCGGCGCCGAACACCGCGCGCAGCAGCTCGCTGCGGCCCGAGCCGAGCAGCCCGGCCAGGCCGACGATCTCGCCCGCGCGCACCGACAGGTCCACCGGCTCGGGGAAGCCCGCCGGGCGCAGCCCGCGCAGCTCCAGCCGGGCCCGCCCGTCGCCGCGCACCTCCTCGCGCGGCCCGGGGTACAGGTTGGTGATCGTCCGGCCGACCATCGCCGCGATCAGCGAGTCCTCGTCGAAGTCGGCCATCGGGCGGGTGACCACGTGGGCGCCGTCGCGCAGCACCGTGACGGTGTCGCCGATGGCGAACATCTCCTCCATGCGGTGCGTGACGTACAGGACGGCGACGCCCTCGTCGCGCAGCGCCTCGACCCGCTCCAGCAGCGCCTGTCCCTCCTCGTCGGACAGCGCGGTGGTGGGCTCGTCGAAGATGACGACCTTGGCGTCCCGCGACAGCACCCGCGCGATCTCCACCAGCTGGCGGGTGGCGGTGGGCAGCTCCCCGACCGTCCGGGACGGGTCGAGGCCGCCCAGGCCGACGCGTTCCAGCATGGCGCGGGCGGCGGCGCTGCGGCGGCGCCGGTCGACGAACCCGGCGCGCGACGGGAACGCCCCCATGCACAGGTTGTCGGCGACGGTGAGGTCGTTGAGCAGGCTGAGCTCCTGGTAGACGACGCCGACGCCGGCGGCGCGCGCCTCGGCCGGGGTGAGGCCGCGGCGCATCTCGCGGCCCTGGATGACGTAGTCGCCCGCGTCCCGCTGCACCGCACCGGTGAGGATCTTGATGAGGGTGGACTTGCCGGCGCCGTTCTCCCCGGCCAGGCAGTGCACGGTGCCGGGGTGCAGGTCCAGGTGCACGCCGGACAGCGCGCGGACGGGCCCGTAGCTCTTGCTCACCCCGCGCAGGCTCAGCACCGGCGCAGTGCCGCCGCCGGGGTCGCTCACTGCCCGTCCCCCTTGTCCTTCGGCGGGTTGAGCAGCTGGGCGTACTCGGGCTTGTCGACCATGGACTTGTCGACGAGCACGGCGCCCGGGTCGAGGTTCACCGGCGGGGTGCTGCCGCGCACCGCCATCCCGGCCTCGACGACGCCCTGGTAGCCGAAGAAGAACGGGTTCTGCACGACGATCGCGCTGAGCGTGCCGGCGCGCACGCCGTCCACCTCGGCCGGGTCGGAGTCGAACGCGACCGCCACGACGCGGCCCGCGGCGTTCTTCTCCTTGATGGCGCGGGCGGCGCCGGTGCCGGAGGTGTTGTTGTCGGCGAACACGCCGACCACGTCCGGGCGGCTGCTCAGCACGTCGCCGACCTGCCCGACGGCCTTGTTGAGGTCGTTGTCGTTGACGAGGGTCTGCACGACCTCGGCCTTGGGGCAGTCCTTGGCCAGCCCCTGCTTGAAGCCGGTGAACCGGTCGACCAGCACCTGCTGCCCGGACACCGAGCTCTCGTGCACGATCTTGCCGTCGGGCGCGCCCTTCTGCTTGAGCAGCTCGCACATGCGCTCGCCGGCCTGCTGCCCGGCCTTGACGTTGTCGGTGCCGATGAACCCGTCGTTGGCGGCGGTGATCGCGTTGTCCACGGTGATCACCTTGATGCCCTGCTTGCGGGCCCGCTCCACCACGCCGTTGAGCGCGGTGGAGGAGTTGGAGGCCAGCACGATCGCGTCGGCGCCGCGGGAGATGGAGTTCTCCACCAGCTTGACCTGGCCGTCGATGTCGGTCTCGGACGTCGGTCCGAACAGGCCGAGCCGGATGCCGTGGTCCTTGCCGGCCTTGCGGGCCCCGGCCAGCATCGACTGCCAGAACTCCGAGTCGGTCGCCTTGGTGATGACATCGATCTTGGTTCCGGCCACGGCGCCGGTCCCGGAACCCGGTCCGGCGTCCTCGCCGCCGAAGGCGACCTTGCCCGCGGTGACGCCGGCGCCGATCGCGACGACGGCGATCGCGGCGGCGACTCCGGGGGACACGTAGCGGATGCGCGCCATTTACGCTCCTCTAGGGGTGGGATGGGGACGGGGCCGGGCGCTGTGCGGCCCGGCCCGGAAGGCGGGGGCTGTCTCGGCGGGGCCCCGGTCGGGTCGGGTCAGAACGGGCGCAGCAGCGGGCCGTCGGCTCCGCTCAGCACGCGGTAGCCCATGCCGTTGCGCAGCACCCAGTCGTAGTCGTGGCCCGCGTCGCCGGGGTAGACGGCCAGGAATCGGTACGGCTCGTCGCCGGTGTTGACGCTGCGGTGCGCCCAGCCGGGCGGGATGTAGCCGATGGTGCCCGGCTCCATCGGGATCCACTGCGGCTTGTCTCCGTCGAACAGCAGCAGCCCGCCGACGCCGGACAGGCCCAGGTAGATCTCGCCGCGGGGCCGCGGGTGGATGTGCCCCTTGGTCATGTGGAACTCGCCGCCGACCCGCCCCGGGTGGATCGTGGTGATCGACTGGGGCAGCTCGCCCTCGGCCTCGGGGACCGGCGACGAGGCGACCTCGTAGACCACCGGGTCCTCGGCCAGGGCGGCCTCCCAGGCGGCGGTGTCGGCGAACAGTCCCCGCAGGTCCGACATGCGGCGGGTCAGCACCGGGCCGGACGGTTCCATCCGGGCGTCGAAGGTGATCCGCATCGGGGGGACGGGCGGGGTGGCGAACGGCGGCAAGGACGACCTCCTTCGTCTCGGTAGGGGATACTGTCGTCCTGTAATGACAGGATGTCAAGCGGAAAGCCCAGGTGAGATCCCGGGCGAGGGTGTCGCGCGGGGGTCAGCGGTCGTCGTGGACGAGCATGTTGGGCACGGCGCCCTGCCGCTCGCGGTGCCGCCGCAGGCTCACCTGGAACCGGCTGCGGTCGCCGCGGTGGTAGGCGACGAAGAACTCCACGGGACGCCCCGTCACGTCCCACGCGGTGCTGTGCAGCAGCAGGACGGGGTCGCGCGGGCGCAGCCCCAGCGCCTCGGCGACGGCCGGCGCCGCGGGCACGGCCTCGACGAACCGCCGCCCGTGGTCCAGCTCCACGCCGTACTTGCCCTCCAGGACGCCGTACAGCGACTGCTCGGTGAAGTCCTCCTCCAGCAGGCCCGGCGCGATGTCCGCGGGCAGGTAGGTGCGGGTCAGCACCCACGGCTCCCCGCCCACGTACCGCAGCCGCTCCAGGTGGATCACCGGTTCGCCCTCGTCCAGCTCCAGCGCGGCGGCGACCTCGGCGGGGGCGGGGACCGGGCCGAACGCCAGCACCCGGCTGCGCAGCACCTCCCCGCGCGCCCGGACGTCCTCGTACAGCCCGGTCAGCGACTGGAACAGCGCCTCGTCGGTCTTGCGCGCGGCGGCGAAGGTGCCCTGCCCCTTGCGGCGGACGATCCGCCCGTCGGCCTCCAGCTCGTCCAGGGCCTGCCGGACCACCGTCCGGGACACGCCGTACTCCTCGCACAGCGCCATCTCGCCCGGCAGCCTGCCGCCCGGCTCGATCTCGGTCTCCAGCCGCTCGACCAGCAGCTGCTTGAGCTGCGCGTAGAACGGCAACGGCGAACGGCGATCGATGCGGCCCTCAACCATGGGCCCCAGTATCGCACGCATGTCATGTCAGGATGACAGGCGGTCATCCGGCGGCGAAACCCGGTCGGGCGGCCCCGGCGGTCAGGAGGAGCCGTCGCGCTCGGCGATCACGTCGTCGACGTCGGCGGCGAACCGGCCGATCGTCCACGCCATGGCGCGCGTGTTGCGGTCGAGTTCGGCCCGGTGGATGTTGCGCACGGTGTCGCAGGGCTGGTGGTAGCAGGGGTCGAACATGTCGCCGGCCCGCCCGCCGAACAGGGCCGCCTGCTCGGCGGTCTTGGTCTGCCACGTGCCGCCGTCCAGGCCGCCGATGGGGATGCCCGCCTTCTGGAACGCCAGGTGGTCCGAGCCGATGGCGGCGATGTCCCGGGGCTGGACGGCCAGCCCGCGGCTGCGGTAGTACCCGGTGAGCACCCGTTCGACGGCGCCGGAGCCGGCCGGCCCCGGCCCGCTGCCGGTGTCGGCGTTGTCGCTGTCGTCCCCGTCGATGACGAACCGGCCGAAGTTCGGACCGGCGATCAGCTCGTAGTTGAGGTACAGCGCGATGGCGCGCCGCTGCGCGGCGGTCAGGCCCGCGATGTAGTGCTCCGACCCCACGTCCAGCAGCTCCTCGGCGCCCCACCAGGCGAAGCGGACCTTGTTGCGGACTGCGTGCTGCCTGGGCGCCAGCCGCAGCGCCGTCTCCAGCAGGGCGGCCGCGGCGGCGCCGTTGTCGTTGATGCCGGGCGCCTCGCCCACGCTGTCGAGGTGGGCGCCCGCCATGACGACCCGGTCGTCCCGCCCGCCGCTGGTCTCGGCCAGGATGTTCTCGGTCACCCCGGTGACGCGGTGGCCGCGCAGGTCGAGCCGGATGCGGACCGGCGAGCGGCGGGTGCGCTCGGCGGCCGACTCCGCCCAGCGCTGCGTCACCGAGGCGATCGGCAGGGTCATCGAGACCGGGTCGTAGACGTGGTTGCGGTAGATGTTGTCCGGCCGCGGGGTCGGCATGTACGACAGCACGGCGCGGGCGCCCGCCTCGGCGGCGACCCGCACCTGCGTCGCGAAGCCGCAGGAGGCGCGGGGCAGCAGGACCACCGCTCCGTCCGCCGGGGTCGCCTCGTAGTCCTCGCGTTCGCATCCCGCGCTGGAGTCGGCGGTCGGCGCGACGAGCGGGGCGTCGATCCCGCCGGGCGGCGTCGACGGCGACCAGCGCCACATGAGCACCCGCACCGCGGCGCCGTCCGGGGACGTTTCGGCGCGTTCGATGTCGACGCGGTGGTCCTCGTACGGCACCGGCTGGCGGACGACCCGGTATCCGGCCTTCTGCAGGCGCTGGACCAGGTACCGGGCGGACGCCTCGAACCCGGGGGTGCCGGTGGCGCGGGTGCCGCCGCTGCCGTCGGCGGCGCGCTGCCAGGCCCGCAGGTGGGCGAAGGCCGCCTCGCCCGAGACGGAGCGTTCCAACTGGTCGGCCGGATCGGCGGGCCGGCCGGCCGGCAGCACGGCGCCGATGCCGGCGACCACCGCGCAGAGCAGGGCGTTGAACGGCGCGGGCATCGGATCACCTGCCGTTCCGGTCGGCGGCGGCCGTGTGCCGGTGCGGAAGCCGCGGATCGAGCTCCATCGACGTCTCCTTCGACGCGGTGATTATTTCCCGGAGGTGTCATCCGCCCCGACAGATAGCAACCTCGTCCGTTTTGTACCGCCGTCCCCTGCGTCACGCAAGATCGAATTCATCCCGGGCCCGCGCATCGTCACCGAGGGCTCAGGGCACCGACCGGGCGGCGGGGGACACCCGCCGGGCCGGGGAGCCCGGTCCGGCGTTCCGCGCACCGGCGGGCAAGATCGCTGGTTGCGGGCCGGTCCGGCGGTCCGGTGCCGGGTGGTCGCGGCACGGGCCGCGTGTCCCCGGGGCGCGCCGCAGGACTCCCGGGTCCCCCGCCGGCCGGAGCGCAGCGGCGGGAGGCGCCGACCGGATCCGGCCAGGGCGCCGGTGGCCGGCCCCGCGCCGTCCGGGCCCGGGTCAGACGGCGGCGTCGGGCCAGCCCGGGGGAAGCAGGGAGGCGGGGGTGCCCATGGCCAGGCGGAGCCGCTCGGCGAAGCTCTCGTGCAGCAGCGGACCCCACGAGTAGTCGCTGGGCACGCGGACCGCCCGGCCGATCAGCTCGTGGGTCTCGCCGGGCCGCTGCTCGGCCGGGTCGTCGGCGTACCGGACGGCCAGCAGCGCGTACATGTGGTCCAGGGCGCCGAACGCCTCGCCGGCCACGGCGGGCAGCGTGCCGTCGGAGACCGCCTGCTCCAGCACCGGCTCCCACCACAGGTTCTCGGGGTCGGCGTCCTCGTCGTCGCCGCCGAAGTCGCGGCGCAGCCGGGCGCGGACCTGCGCGGCGACGCCCGGGTCGGCCAGGCCGCGCCGCCACACCTCCCGGCTCTCGGCGCCGCGCCCGCGCAGCGGCAGGGTGCGGGCCAGCAGCTCGATCGCCAGCGGCCCGGCCTCGGGGTCGACGGCGGCGTCCCCCTCCTCGCCCAGGGCGGCGGTGAACGCGCCGATGGCCTGGTCGAGGTAGGCGATGCCGAGCGCCACCGCCAGGCGCGCGTAGGCGTGCGGCGCGGTGCCGCGGTCGACCAGGCGCAGGCCCGCGGTCAGCACGCGCTGGGCGCGGGCGGGCTCGCCGCGCTCCAGCAGCCGCTGCGCCAGGTCGTGCGCGGCCGGCGGGCCGTACTCGGCGTCGCCGGTGGCGATGGCCTGCTCCCAGTGCTCGCGGGCGGTGTCGAAGTCGCCCGCGTCGTCGGCCAGCCGCGCCAGCGCCAGGTGCGCCGGGGGCAGGTAGGCGGGGTTGCCGAAGTCGACGACGACCTGCCAGGCGGCCCCGGCCTGCTCGTACTCCCCGGCGCGCTCGTGGGTGAGCGCCAGGTGGTAGGCGGCGCGCGGCCCGTACTCGGGGTCGCCGCTGGCGATGGCGGCGCGGTCGGCCTCGCGGGCGCCGGCCACGTCCCCGGCGTCGTCGAGCACGACGGCCAGGCCGAGCGCGGCGCGGGCCCGGACGGGGGTGTCGCCGAGCGCCAGGACCCGCTCGAACAGGTCGGCGGCGCGGTCGAGCTCGCCGTCCTCGGCGAGCCGCCGGGCCTCCTCGCACAGGTGCTCCGGGGTGTCGCCGGGGGGCGGGGCCGCGGTGTCGCTCATAGGGTGCCCAGCCTATCGAGCCGCCGCCCGCCGGAACCGGGACGACACGAAAACCGACGGGCTTGATCATCGGTGTCCGCGCCGTCCCGCGGCGCGCGCCCCGCCGGGCCGTCCGGCGGCCCGGCGGGGCGCCCTCCGGTCAGTCCTCGTAGGCCTCCGGCGGCGGGCAGGAGCACACCAGGTTGCGGTCGCCGTACGCCTGGTCGATGCGGCGCACCGGCGGCCAGTACTTGCCCTCGCGCAGCGACGGCACCGGGTAGGCGGCCTCCTCGCGCGAGTAGGCGTGCTTCCAGTCCTCGGTGATCAGGCACGCGGCGGTGTGCGGGGCGTTCTTGAGCGGGTTGTCGTCGCGGTCGTAGGAGCCGTCGGCGACGCGCTGGATCTCCCGCCGGATCTCGATCATCGCGTCGCAGAACCGGTCCAGCTCGGCCAGGTCCTCGCTCTCGGTGGGCTCGATCATCAGCGTGCCGGCCACCGGGAACGCCAGGGTCGGGGCGTGGAACCCGTAGTCGATCAGCCGCTTGGCCACGTCCTCGGCGGTGATCCCGGTCTCCTTGGTGATCTTGCGGAGGTCGGCGATGCACTCGTGCGCGACCAGCCCGTTGCGGCCGGTGTACAGGATCGGGTAGTGCGGGGCCAGCCGCCTGGCCACGTAGTTGGCGGCGATGATGGCGCCCTCGGTGGCGGCGCGCAGCCCGTC
Source organism: Actinomadura keratinilytica (assembly GCF_039539665.1). Taxonomy (NCBI): domain Bacteria; kingdom Bacillati; phylum Actinomycetota; class Actinomycetes; order Streptosporangiales; family Thermomonosporaceae; genus Actinomadura; species Actinomadura keratinilytica. The sequence continues at coordinate 10,987 of NZ_BAABDO010000088.1, read as the reverse complement.
GGCGCCCATCATCGCGATGTAGGCCCAGGAGATCGGCAGGATGCCCGCCGACCCCCACGGCGCCGCCGAGACCGGCCCGCCGCCGGCGGGGCCCGCCTCGGGGCGCAGCGGGTGGCCGGGCAGGAACGGCACCAGGTGCTCGCGCACGCCGACCGGGCCGACGCCCGGCCCGCCGCCGCCGTGCGGGATGCAGAACGTCTTGTGCAGGTTCAGGTGCGACACGTCGGAGCCGAACTCCCCGGGCCGGGCCAGCCCGACCAGCGCGTTGAGGTTGGCGCCGTCGACGTACACCTGGCCGCCCGCCTCGTGCACGGCCGCGCACACCTCGGTGATGGTCTCCTCGAACACCCCGTGGGTGGACGGGTAGGTCACCATGATCGCGGCCAGTTCGGCGCGGTGCTTCTCGATCTTGGCGTGCAGGTCGTCCAGGTCGATGTTGCCGCGGTCGTCGCACTTGACGACGACGACCCGCATCCCGGCCATGACGGCGCTGGCGGCGTTGGTGCCGTGCGCCGACGACGGGATCAGGCACACGGTGCGGTGCCCCTCGCCGCGGGAGGCGTGGTAGCCGCGGATGGCCAGCAGCCCGGCCAGCTCGCCCTGCGACCCGGCGTTGGGCTGCACCGACACCTTGGCGTACCCGGTGATCTCGGCGAGCCGCTCCTCCAGCTCGGCGATCAGCTCCAGGTACCCGGCGGCCTGCTCGACCGGCGCGAACGGGTGGATGTCCGCGAACTCCGGCCAGGTGATCGGCTCCATCTCGGTGGTCGCGTTCAGCTTCATCGTGCAGGAGCCGAGCGGGATCATCGACCGGTCCAGCGCGATGTCCTTGTCCTGCAGGCGGCGCAGGTAGCGCAGCATCGCCGTCTCGGAGCGGTGCGCGTGGAACACCGGGTGGGTCAGGTACGGGCTCTCGCGGCGCAGCTCCGGCGGGAACGCGTCGGCCGGGTCGCCGCCGGGCGCCGGGTCCACGCCGAACGCCTCCAGGACGGCGGCGACGTGCTCGGGCAGCGTGGTCTCGTCGCAGGCGATCCCGACGTGGTCGGCGTCGGCGCGGCGCAGGTTGATCCCCCGCTCGAGGGCGGCGGCCACGACCTGGTCGGCGCGGCCGGGCACGCGGGCCAGCACGGTGTCGAAGAACGCCTCGTGCACCACCTCCACGCCGCCGCGCCGCAGCGCGGCGGCCAGCCCGGCGGCGCGGCGGTGCACGCGCTGGGCGATCGCCGCCAGCCCCTCGGGCCCGTGGTACACCGCGTACATGCCGGCCATCACGGCCAGCAGCACCTGGGCGGTGCAGATGTTGCTGGTGGCCTTCTCGCGGCGGATGTGCTGCTCGCGGGTCTGCAGGGCCAGCCGGTAGGCGGTGGCGCCGTCGGCGTCCACCGACACCCCCACCAGGCGGCCGGGCAGCTGCCGCTGGAGCCCGTCGCGCACCGCCAGGTAGCCGGCGTGCGGGCCGCCGAACCCGTACGGCACGCCGAACCGCTGCGCCGACCCGACCGCGATGTCGGCGCCGAACTCGCCGGGCGGCCGCAGCAGCGTCAGCGCGAGCAGGTCGGCGGCCACCACGACCTGGGCGCCGCGCGCGTGCGCCTGCCCGGCGACCGGCGCCAGGTCCCGCACGGCGCCCGACGCGCCCGGGTACTGCAGCAGCACGCCGAAGAAGTCGCCGTCCGGCAGCCCGCCGGACAGGTCGGCGACGGCCACCTCGATGCCCAGGGGGACGGCGCGGGTGCGGATCACCTCGATGGTCTGCGGCAGCGCGTCGGCGTCCACCAGGAACGTGCCGGGCTCCTTGCGCTTGGACGCGCGGTGCGCCAGGGCCATCGCCTCGGCGGCGGCGGTCCCCTCGTCCAGCATGGAGGCGCCTGCGACCGGCAGCCCGGTCAGGTCGGCGACCACCGTCTGGAAGTTCAGCAGCGCCTCCAGGCGGCCCTGGGAGATCTCCGGCTGGTAGGGCGTGTAGGCGGTGTACCAGCCGGGGTTCTCCAGCACGTTCCGCATGATCACGCCGGGGGTGACCGTGCCGTGGTAGCCCAGGCCGATCATGGAGGTGAGCACGGTGTTGCGGCTCGCCAGCTCGCGCAGCCGGGCCAGCGCCGCGGTCTCGCTGAGGGCGGGCGGCAGGTCCAGCGGGCGGGCGGTGCGGATCGCGGCGGGCACCGCGTCGTCGATCAGGGCCTCGGCCCCGGAGTAGCCGATGGCCGCCAGCATCCGGGCGTGCTCGTCCGGGGACGGCCCGATGTGCCGGTCGGCGAACCGGGTCGGGGGATGCTGCGGCGACGCCACCGGGGCGAAGAACTGGCCGGTCATTGGGGATCCTCCTGGGCTGCTGCGGTCGCTCAGGGCGGCCGCCCGCCGCGCTGGCGCGGTCCGGCGACCGGTCTCCCCCTCTGTCTCGGCACCTGAGAGCTTCACCCGCGGAACGGGGTTTCCCCTTCGGTGAGGCGCCCCCGGCCCCTTTCCGGGGGGCGGCGCCTGCTTTCCAGAGGTGCCTCGCCCGAGCGGTCCTTTTGCCTGAGAGGTTCCGGGGAGGGTTGCCCCTTCGGCGCCCCACGCTGGCGGCGTGAGGTCTCTCCCGCACAGGGTCGACGGCGTCCTTTATGGGAACTCTATCCAAAAGCTCCGTGACGATCGTCCGCCGGGGGACGCCCCCCGGCGGCGCGGCACGGCGCCCTCGCGGCGTCCCGCGCGGGCGCCGCGGCAGGCCGCCAGTACGATAACCACAGCTCACGGACGGGACGATCGCCGCGGGCGCAGGGCGAACACTGTTCCCGGCCGGGGGCGGGACGGGGGCGCGGCACGGTGCGCGCGCCTCTCGACGCGACGCCGCCGGTTCTGGAACGCTCATCACGATGACAGGTCCGGACGGCGGTGCGGCGGTGACGCAGACCCAGGAGGAGACGGCGCCTCCCGGCACGGCGGCGCCGGTCGGCGTGCCGGTGGAGGAGCCGGCCCGGCCCGACCGGATCCGGCGGCCCTCGGACGCCATCCGGTTCGCCGCCGCGGTGGCCGGGCTGGTCGGGATCATGCTGCTGGTGTCGTTCGCCCAGCAGACCACGCACGGCCTGCAGACCGACATCGCCGAGGGCACCGCGCACGCCCCCCGGTTCCTGCTCACCCTGGCCACGCTCGTGTCCAGCTTCGGGGTGCTGGCGGTGCCGGTGGCGTTCGCGGTCGAACGGCTGTTCCACAAGGACGGGGTGCGGGTCGCGATCGCGCTGCTGGCCGCGGTGATCGCGTTCGTCCTCACCATCCTGCTGGACGACCTGGTCGTCCCGGCCGCGCCCGGCGGGGTGCTGGACTCGCTGATCTGGGGCGGCACCGACACCCTGCCGCTGCACACCGACATCACGCCGGTCATCGCGTTCGTCACCGCGGTCGGCATGGCCGGCCGGACCCGCTGGCAGGCCGTCACCTGGACGATGATCGGGCTGGCGGCGCTGACCGGCCTGACCGCCGCGACCGCGTCGGTGGCGGCGCTGGCCGCCACCTACTGCCTCGGCAGCGCCATCGGCCACGGCACCCTGTACGCGGTCGGCACCCCCAACCCGCGGCCGCCCGGCACCGCCGTGCTGGCCGCGCTGGAGCGGCTGGGGCTGCGGCCCGTCCGCGGGCGGCAGGTGCCCGGCGCCGCCGACGATCCGCGCCGCTACACCGTGGCGACCGCGCACTCCCCCGGCGAGGCGCCCGCCGACGCCACCGGGCGCGCCCTGCCGCACGGCGACTGGCAGCTGCGGGTCACGGTGCTGGACCGCGACCAGCAGACCGCCGGGCTGCTGTACCGGGTGTGGCGGCTGGTGCGGCTGCGCGGCGGCTCCACCCGCCGGGCGCTGCGGTCGCTGCGCCGCTCGCTGGAGCAGGAGTCGCTCATGGCCTACGCCATGGAGTCGGCGGGGGTGCGCACGCCGCGGCTGGTGGCCACCTGCGAGGTCGGCACCGAGGCGGCGCTGCTGGCCTACGAGCACGTGCCCGGGCGGCCGCTGGACGAAGTGCCGGACGCCGAGATCACCGACGAGCTGCTCGAGGACGTGTGGCGGCAGCTGCGGCGGCTGCAGGCCGCCCGGCTGGCGCACCGCCGCCTGGAGGGCGATGCGATCCTGGTCGGCGACGACGGCCGCGTCCGCGTCGTCGACCCCCGCTCGGGCGAGATCGCCGCGGGCGACCTGGCGCTGCGGATCGACCTGGCGCAGCTGCTCACCACGGTGGCGCTGCGGGTGGGGCCGGAACGCGCCGTCCGGTCCGCGGCGCGCGTCCTCGGCGAGGGGACGCTGGCCGGGGCGGTGCCGCTGCTGCAGCGGGTGGCGCTGTCGCGGTCCACCCGCGCGGCGGTCCGGCAGGACCGGGAGCTGCTGCCCCGCATCCGCGAGCAGATCCTGCGGCTCAAGCCCGAGATCGAGGCCGCGCCGGTGCGGCTGGAGCGGTTCCGGCCGCGCACCATCCTGTCGATCGTCGCGCTGACCGCCGCCGCCTACATCGTGGTGCCGCAGCTGTCGAGCGTGAACCTGCCCACCCTGATCGCGCAGGCCGAGTGGTGGTGGGCGGCGGTCGGGCTGGCCGCCGCGGCGGCCACCTACCTGGCGGCGGCGCTGATGCTGATGGGCTTCGTGCCCGAGCCGCTGCCGCTGGGCCGCACCGTGCTGGTGCAGCTGGCCGCGTCGTTCGTCAAGCTGGTCGCGCCCGCCGCGGTCACCGGCGTGGCGCTCAACACCCGCTACCTGCAGCGCTCGGGCGTGCGGCCCGGGCCCGCGGTGGCCAGCGTCGGCGCGTCCCAGCTGATGGGCCTGGCGGTGCACATCCTGCTGCTGATCGTGTTCGGGTTCATCACCGGCTCCACGAACAACGCCACCAGGGACCTGGCCCCGTCGCGGACCGTGGTGATCGTGCTGCTGGGGCTGGCGGTGCTGGCCGGGATCGCGCTGACCATCCCGCGGGTGCGGCGGTTCGTGGCGGCCCGGCTGCGCGCGATGTTCTCCGGGGTGGTGCCGCGGCTGGTGGACGTGCTGCAGTCGCCCCGCAAGATCGTCCAGGGGGTGGGCGGCACGCTGCTGCTGACGGTGGGGTTCGTGGTGTGCCTGGACGCCTGCGTCCGCGCGTTCGGCGGGTCGCTGCCGTGGACGGCCGTGGCGGTGGTGTTCCTCACCGGCAACGCCCTGGGTTCGGCCGCGCCGACGCCGGGCGGCCTGGGCGCCGTCGAGGGCGCCCTGACGCTGGCGCTGACGATCTCGGGGCTCACCGCCGACACCGCCACCTCGGCGGTGCTGCTGTTCCGTCTGCTGACCTTCTGGCTGCCGGTCCTGCCGGGGTGGGCCGCCTTCGCCTACCTGCAACGCAAGGAGGCGATCTAGCGCGCGGCCCCGGGCCGCCCGGCCGGCGCGGACGTCAGCCCGTGCGGCGGGCGCGGCGGCGGTGCGCCAGCTCGTCGTGGGGGTGGTGGACGGGGCCGTCGGCGGTGGCTCTCTCGCCGGGCAGCTCGGCGAGGCTGCCCTCGACCTCCTGCCACACCCGGCCCAGCGCGATGCCGAACACGCCCTGCCCGCCCTGCAGCAGGTCGACGACCTCGTCGGCCGAGGTGCACTCGTAGACGCTGACCCCGTCGCTCATCAGGGTGATCTGCGCCAGGTCCGGGACGCCGCGGTCGCGCAGGTGGGCCACCGCGGTCCGGATCTGCTGCAGCGAGACTCCGGTGTCCAGCAGCCGCTTGACCACCTTGAGCACCAGGATGTCGCGGAAGCTGTACAGGCGCTGGGTGCCCGACCCGTGGGCGGCCCGCACGCTGGGCTCCACCAGGCCGGTGCGCGCCCAGTAGTCGAGCTGACGGTAGGTGATCCCCGCGGCCGCGCACGCCGTGGGGCCGCGGTAGCCGACATCCTCAGGCGGCGCCGACACCTCGGTGTCGAACAGCAGTCCCTGCTCTCCGGCACGCTGGGACGCCATCTGCCTGTCGGGGGTCGCCTTGCCCTCGCCGCTGCTCACCGCCACGCGGACCTCCGGCTTCTATCAGCCCGCGGCGTTCCGTCAAGGGGGTTTGACGAATGACGCCACGAGTGTTCCACCAGCACGGTAGGTGCCGGTCAGAGTGTGGTCAACGTTCGTCGTCGGCGCGTCGCATGCCCGGATGAACCGCCTTCACGTGGGCAAACTGCACACCTTCGCACTCATTCTCTCCTACCCCGCCGCCCGCGGAGCCGAACGCCCGGCCGGCCGCGCCGCAAGTTCACACAGATCAGAGCATGATCTTGCAGCGGCGGCGCGCCCCTCGCGGGGCGCCGTCCGCGGCGTCCGCCCGCGCACGGCAGTGCCGCATGTCACACGCCATACTCCCCAGAAAAGAGACGCCCGCACATCCTCACGGGGCCAATGCCCTTACCCGGCGGCCACCTAACCGATACCGGCCAGACTTTTTCCGAGGTTCCGGCTCCGCGAACGGGCCGCCCCGCCCGCCGCCGGGTCCCGCGCGGAAGCAGACCGCCTCAGTCGGGGCTGTGGTAGTGGTTCCAGTCGGGCCGCGCCGCGTCGATCTGCGCGCGGACCTCCTCTTTGCGCGCCTCCATGCGCCGGCGCAGGTCCCGGTCGGCCTCGGCGCCCACGCGCCTCAGCGAGCGCCGAAGCCTGTGCCGCCAGGAGTTCCCGCCCGGACGCCGCATGCGCCCCACTGTGCCCTCGGTCCGGCCGGTCCGGCAAGATGAACGCGTTCTCAGCCGCGAAGAGGCCGCCGGGCCGGGCATGCCGCGGCGGGGCGAGTGCGGGGAAGGGGGAAAAGGGCGGGCGGAGTCGGCCACGTTCGGCCAAGGCCCGCGAAGGGGCGCGCCCGGCGCGTCAGCCGGCGCGGCCGAAGTCCTCGGGGGTGATGGTGTCGAGGAACTCGCGGAACTTCTCGACCTCGTCCTCCTGCTCGTCGGGGATGGCGACGCCGGCCTCCTCGAGCACGTCCTCGCTGGCGAAGATGGTCGCACCCGTGCGCAGCGCCAGCGCGATCGAGTCGGACGGGCGGGCGCTGACCTCCACGCCGTTGGAGAAGACCAGGTCGGCGAAGAAGATGCCCTCGCGCAGGGCGGTGATGTTCACGGTGCGCAGCTGGACGCTCAGCGCGTCCAGCACGTCGCGGAACAGGTCGTGGGTCAGCGGCCGGGCCGGCAGCACCCCCTGCTGGGCGAAGGCGATCGCGGTCGCCTCGACCGCCCCGATCCAGATGGGCAGGTACCGGTCGCCGTCGCTCTCCTTCAACAGGACGATCGGCTGATTGGAGGGCATCTCGACCCGGACGCCGACGACCTCCATCTGCTTCACTGCGGCTCCCTGCTGGTCCTCGCTGTTTCGATCACCACGTGCCCGGATCGAACTCTGACCGAACCCTAAGGCCCAACGTACACCCCGCATCGGACGGTGGCCCCCGCCGAGCGCGCGGCAATAACCTCCGTCGGATCCATGATCAGGGGTCAAGGGTTTCCCGCAGCCCCGCGGAGACCAGCGCCTCGTGCAGCCGCACCCACAGCTCGGCGATCTCGCGGGCGGTCTCGGCGGCCTGCTCATGGGCGCCCGGGTCGCGGCGCCGCAGCTGCGGGGCGACCACCTGCTCGACCAGCCCGACCTGCCGGTCGGCGGCGGCCTTGGCCGCGCGCAGGTGCCGCACCTGCACGCCGAACCGGCCGAGGGCGGCCGCGGTGCGGGCCACCGTGAGCGCCTCGGCGTCGTAGTACGCGCCGGTCCGGCGGACCAGGCCGTACTCCTCCAGCTCGGCCAGCAGGCCGTCGTCGATGCCCGCGCCGTCCAGCAGCTGGCGGCGGGTGAGCCGGACCGCCTGACCGGGCGCGGTGGCGTCGGCGGCGACCAGGGTGCGGGGGCGGCGTCCGGGGCCGCCGTCGCGGCGGGAGCCGAGCGGCGGGGCGGGCTCGCCGCGGTCCAGGGCCTCCAGGTGCCGGCGGATCACCCGCAGCGGCAGGTAGTGGTCGCGCTGGGCGGTCAGGATGAACCGCAGCCGCTCCACGTCGGCCGGGCTGAACTTGCGGTACCCGGCCGGGCTGCGGGCGGGTGCGATCAGGCCCTCGGACTCCAGGAAGCGGATCTTGGAGATGGTCACGTCCGGGAACTCCGGCCGCAGCAGCTCCAGGACGTCCCCGATCGTCATCAGGGTCCGGGCCGGTTGCGCGGTCATGGTGCCTCTCCTCCCGGCCGTGTGCCCGTGCCGTGCCCCCTCGTCGTCACCCTCGCCGTCAACTCCGCCGTCAACGCCGCCCCGGCCGGCCCGGTGCCCGCCGCCCCGGTCGGCAGGGGAACCGGCGTGCCGGTCGCCGCCCTGGTCGCCGCTGTGGTCGCCGTCATGGTGTCGTCCGCCCGCGCGCCGGTTCTCCGCCCGGTCAGCCGTGCTGCGGGTTGGTCAGGAACACCAGCCGGAACTTGCCGATCTGGACCTCGTCGCCGCCCGACAGCCCCGCCTGGTCGATCCGCTGCCGGTTGACGTAGGTGCCGTTGAGGCTGCCCACGTCGCGCACCCAGAAGGCGCCGCCCTCGCGGGCGAACTCGGCGTGCCGGCGCGAGACGGTGACGTCGTCGAGGAAGATGTCGCTGTCGGGGTGCCGGCCGGCGGACGTGCGGTCCTTGTCCAGCAGGAAGCGGCTGCCCGCGTTGGGGCCCCGCTTGACCACCAGCAGCGCGGTGCCCGGCGGCAGCGCCTCCACCGTGACCTGGTCGGCGCCGGACGGCTCGGCCGCCTGGTCGGCATCGTCGGCGAGCGCCTCGATCCCGGCGATCGAGATGGTCGAGGTGGACTCGCCCGGCGACTCCCGGGGTGGCAGGGGCGAGCCCGCGCCCCGCGTCAGCGGAGTGCCGCAATTGGAGCAGAAGCGGGCATCATCCGGGCTGGCGTGACCGCACTGCGTGCAGTAGACGCTCGGCATCGATCGGCTCGGCCTCCTACCATCGGCGTGCCGCCTGCGGCAGCCCGCTGCTCGCGGGTGCCGCCTGCGCCACGCGCATCCCTTCTACCAACCCCACACCGGGGACCGCCCGGTCACGGTCCAGCCCGCCGCCCGTTCAGGCGACGGTTGCCGCAACCTACGCGGGTGGGGCCCGAGGGGTCAACCGGAACGGCGGGCCGGCTGCCCCTCAAGCTACCTTTCTCAATGATCGCAGGTCTACGCCGCCGCGCGGGACGCGATTCGATCACCGTTGCGAATTCCCTATCCAGACCGTATCGCGCTGACCGCCAGCCGTGTGCTCGAAGTGATCGTGACGGTGGCGCCGAGGCCGCGCAGAGTGCGCACGACGCCGCCGGGGATGTTCAGCGCGGTGGTCATGGTGTGGGCGTCGCCGATGGCCAGGAACCGGTACGGCACGCTCAGCCGCCGCCCGTCGGCGACCACCCCGCCGCCGGGGGCGTCCAGGAAGTAGGTGTCGGCCCCGGCCCGCACCTCGCCGATCTGGATGACCTCGGCGCCGGCGTCGCGCAGCTCCTGCAGGGCGTCCAGCAGGTTGAGGGCGCGCACGGCGCCGCGCGGGTCGTCGATGACCAGCTCGATGCCGGGGCCCTCGGCGGGCAGGGTGCCCGCCAGCAGGCCGTAGGTGGTGGCGCGTTCGCGGGCCTCGCGCAGCGCGGTCTCGCCCTGCGCGTCGCGTTCCAGCCCGGCCTTGGTGGCCTCCAGCTCCCGGATGTCGGCGCGCAGCCGCTCGGACCGCTGTGACAGATCCGACAGGATGCCCACGAGCTCGTCCTGGCGGGCGGTGGCGAACGCGCCGTCGTTCTGGGTGGCGCGCACCTGCGCCACGACGGCGAAGCCGAGCACCAGGCACAGCAGGCCGCCGAGGAGCTGCCCGCGGGTGGAGCGCGGGCGCAGCAGGTCCAGCAGCAGCCGCGCGCCCCCGGCCCGCTCGGCGGGCGCGTCCGCCGGGTTCTCGGCTGCGGCGGCCGGGCTCTCGGGGGCGGCGGCCGCGTCGTCGGGTGCGCCGCTCATGCGCCGAACAGCTTGCGGCGGATGGCGGCCGCGTTGGAGAAGATGCGGATGCCGAGCACGACCACCACGCCGGTGGACAGCTGCGAGCCCACCCCGAGCTGGTCGCCCAGGAAGACGATCAGCGCCGCGATCACGGTGTTGCTGACGAACGAGACGACGAACACCTTCTCGTCGAACACGCCCTCCAGCCGGGCCCGCACGCCGCCGGACAGGGCGTCCAGCGCCGCCACGATCGCGATCGGCAGGTAGGGCTGCAGCCACAGCGGGACGGCCGGGTCCAGCAGCAGGCCGAGCGCCACCCCGACCGCCAGGCCGATGAGCGCGATCACGACCGGGCCTCCTCTTCCACTGTCCTCCCCCTGAACGAGCCCCTCACGAGCCGGCCGCGCGGGCGTGCCGCAGCCGCAGCACGCCCGCGGCGGGCAGCTGCAGCCCCTCGACGCCGCGGATGCCGTAGCCGATGCCGTAGCGGTCCTCCAGCGCGTGCAGCCGCCGGTCGGCGGCCGAGCCGGCGAAGGCGGCGCGCATCCGGCCGGGGTCGCCGACGGCGGTCACCCGGTAGGGGCTGCTGAGCGGACGGTAGTCCACCAGCACGGCCTCCCCCGCCGAGCGGATCGCGGTGGTGGGGGTGAGCCGCTGGCCGTTGACGGCGATGGCGACGGCCCCGGCCGCCCACAGCCCGTTGACCAGCACCTGAAGATCCTGATCATAGACCCGGCCCTCGTCGCGCCGGTCGTCCTGCTCGGCCCGGTCGGCGTCCTCGACGGTGACGACCAGGCCGTCCCCGGAGATGGGGGTGGCCGCGGCGGCGGCCGCGGCGGTGGACAGCTCGCCGCGCACGCGGCGGCCCTCGGCGCTGCGGGCCAGCGCCATGGCGCGGGCGCGCTCGGTCTCGTCGCGGGCCTTCTCCAGCCGCCGCTTCAGGTCGGCGTTGTCGCTCGTGCGGGCGCGGATCTGCGCGACGAGCCGGGCCCGCTGCTCGGCGGCGACCGGCCGGCTGCGGCGCGCCGCGGGCGTCGGCGCGGCCAGCAGCACGC
>NZ_BAABDO010000087.1:0-28370 GCF_039539665.1 Actinomadura keratinilytica | reverse complement strand
GCGGCGCGCGGCGGCCCCGCGGCGCAAGGCGGCGCCACGGGCGCGGCGGCCGGGCAGGCCGCCCCCCGCGCGTTTCCGGGCGTATGCGCTCGCTTACCATCCAGGGCATGACGGTGCCGCCTGAGGAACTGGAACTGGCCGCCGTCTTCCCCCCGGTCCAGCGGGACCGGTGGCGGGAGATGGTCCGAACGGTGCTGCGCAAGTCCGGCGCCGCCACCGACGAGACGCCCCTGAGCGAGGTCGAGGGCCTGCTCACCCGGGAATCCTACGACGGCGTGCGCATCGCGCCCCTCTACACCAAGGACGACACCGTCCCGGGGCGCCCCGGGCTGGCGCCGTCCGTGCGCGACGTGCGGCCGGACGGCGAGGGCCTGGCGGGATGGGACGTGCGGCAGCGGCACGCCCACCCGGACCCCGAGACGACCCGGCGGGCCGTCCTCGCCGACCTGGAGAACGGCGCCACCTCCGTATGGCTGACGCTGGGCGGACACGCCGTGCCCGCGGCGGCGCTGCCGGAGGTGCTCCGCGACGTCCACCTGCACCTGGCGCCCGTGGTCCTGGACGCGGGCGCGCAGACCGCCGAGGCCGCCGAGTCCTTCCTCGGACTCGTGGCCGAACGCGGCCGAGCCGACGAGGCGCTGGGCAATCTGGGCGCCGACCCGCTCGGCCTGACCGCCCGCACCGGCGCGCCGGCCCCCCTGGAGCCGGCGGCGGCGCTGGCGGTGCGGTGCGCCCGCGAGTTCCCGAAGCTGCGGGCGATCACGGTCGACGCGACCGTCTACCACGACGCCGGGGGGAGCGACGCCGAGGAGCTGGGCGGCGCGATGGCCGCCGCCGTCGCCTACCTGCGGGCCCTCACCGACGCGGGGCTGGACGTCGGCACCGCCTTCGGGCAGCTGGAGTTCCGCCTGGCCGTCACCGCCGACCAGTTCATGTCCATCGCCAAGCTGCGCGCCGCGCGCCGCCTGTGGACGAGGATCGCGCAGGTGTGCGGGGCGGAGGACGCCGTGGCGCGGCTGCACGCGGTGACGTCCTCGCCGATGATGACCCGCCGCGACCCCTGGGTGAACATGCTGCGCACCACCGTCGCGGCGTTCGCGGCCGGGGTCGGGGGAGCGGACGCGGTCACCGTCCAGCCGTTCGACGTCCGCCTTGGGCTGCCCGACGACTTCTCCCGGCGCATCGCCCGCAACACCCAGACGCTGCTGCTGGAGGAGTCCAGCCTGGCGCGCGTCGTCGACCCCGCCGGGGGCTCCTGGTACGTCGAACGCCTCACCGAGGACCTGGCGCAGGCCGCCTGGGACTGGTTCACCCGCATCGAGAAGGCCGGGGGGCTGGCCGCCGCCCTGGAGTCGGGCATGGTGGCCGAACGGCTCGCCGCCACCTGGGAGCGCCGCCGCCGCGACATCGCCCGCCGCAAGGCCCCCCTCACCGGCGTCAGCGAGTTCCCCCACCTGGACGAGAAGCTGCCCGAGCGCGACCCCGCGCCCGCCCCGGACGCCCCGGGGGGCGGGCTGCCGGTCGTACGGTACGCCCAGGACTTCGAGGTCCTGCGCGACCGCGCCGACGCGCACGCCGAGCGCACCGGGGCCCGCCCCAGGGTGTTCCTGGCGACGCTCGGCCCGGTCGCCGTGCACACCGCGCGCGCCACGTTCGCCGCCAACCTGTTCCAGGCCGGCGGGATCGAGACCGTCGCCGGGCCGCCGGAGGAGTTCGCCGCCAGCGGCACGGCCGTGGCGTGCCTGTGCTCCAGCGACGCGCTGTACGAGGAGCGGGCCGCCGACGCCGCGCGGACGCTCAGGGACGCGGGCGCCTTGAAGGTCTGGCTCGCGGGTAAGGGTTCCTTTGACGGGGTGGATGACAGGATCTTCGCGGGCTGCGACGCCGTGGACGTCCTGGAGACCACCCTCGGCGATCTGGGAGTGAACTGATGATCCCCGACTTCTCCGAGGTCGAGCTCGGCGCCCCCGTCCCCGCCGACGAGGCCGCCAAGCGGTGGCGGGCGGCGGCGGCCGAGGCGACGGGGCAGGACCCCGACGCCCGGTCCTGGGAGACCCCCGAGGGCATCGCCGTCCGGCCGCTCTACACCGCCGACGACCTGGCCGACGTGGACTTCCTCGACACCTACCCCGGCATCGCCCCCTACCTGCGCGGCCCGTACCCCGCCATGTACGCCACCCAGCCGTGGACCATCCGCCAGTACGCGGGGTTCTCCACGGCCGAGGAGTCCAACGCCTTCTACCGCCGCAACCTGGCCGCCGGGCAGAAGGGCCTGTCGGTCGCGTTCGACCTGGCCACCCACCGCGGCTACGACTCCGACCACCCGCGCGTGCAGGGCGACGTCGGCATGGCGGGCGTCGCGATCGACTCCATCTACGACATGCGCCGGTTGTTCGACGGGATCCCCCTCGACCGGATGAGCGTGTCGATGACCATGAACGGCGCGGTGCTGCCGGTGATGGCGCTGTACATCGTCGCCGCCGAGGAGCAGGGGGTGCCGCCCGAGCGGCTCGCCGGGACCATCCAGAACGACATCCTCAAGGAGTTCATGGTCCGCAACACCTACATCTACCCGCCCGGGCCGTCGATGCGGATCATCTCCGACATCTTCGCCTACACCTCCCGGCGGATGCCGAAGTTCAACTCGATCTCCATCTCCGGCTACCACATCCAGGAGGCCGGGGCCACGGCCGACCTGGAGCTGGCCTACACCCTCGCCGACGGGGTCGAGTACATCCGCGCCGGGCTGGACGCCGGGCTGGACATCGACGCGTTCGCGCCCCGCCTGTCGTTCTTCTGGGCGATCGGCATGAACTTCTTCATGGAGGTCGCCAAGCTGCGCGCCGCGCGGCTGCTGTGGGCGCGGCTCGTCCGGGACTTCGAGCCGTCCAACCCCAAGTCGCTGAGCCTGCGCACGCACTGCCAGACCTCCGGCTGGTCGCTGACCGCGCAGGACGTGTTCAACAACGTGGCGCGCACCTGCATCGAGGCGATGGCCGCCACCCAGGGCCACACCCAGTCGCTGCACACCAACGCCCTGGACGAGGCCCTGGCGCTGCCCACCGACTTCTCCGCCCGCATCGCCCGCAACACCCAGCTGCTGCTGCAGCAGGAGTCCGGCACCACCCGCACGATCGACCCGTGGGGCGGCAGCGCCTACGTCGAACGCCTCACCCGCGACCTGGCGCTGCGCGCCTGGGGCCACATCCGCGAGGTGGAGGCGGCCGGCGGCATGGCGCGGGCCATCGACGACGGGCTGCCCAAGCTGCGCATCGAGGAGGCCGCCGCCCGCACCCAGGCGCGCATCGACTCCGGGCGCCAGCCGGTCATCGGCGTCAACAAGTACCGCCCCGACGCCGACGAGCACATCGAGGTCCTCAAGGTCGACAACGCCGCGGTGCGCGCCCAGCAGATCGACAAGCTGCGGCGGCTGCGCGAGGAGCGGTCGGCCGAGGAGGTGGACGCCGCCCTGGCCGCCCTGACCCGCGCCGCCGAGGCCGCGATGCGCGGCGACCGCGGCCCCGGCCTGGAGGGCAACCTGCTCGCCCTGGCCGTCGACGCGGCCCGCGCCAAGGCGACCGTGGGGGAGATCTCCGACGCGCTGGAGCGGGCGTTCGGCCGCCACGCCGCCAACATCCGTACCATTTCCGGCGTGTACCGGGAGGAGGCAGGCCGGGTGAGCGCCATCGAACGGGCCCGCGCGGCGACCGACGCGTTCGCCGCGGCCGAGGGCCGGCGGCCCCGCATCCTGGTCGCCAAGATGGGCCAGGACGGCCACGACCGCGGCCAGAAGGTGATCGCCACCGGCTTCGCCGACCTGGGCTTCGACGTCGACGTGGGCCCGCTGTTCCAGACCCCCGAGGAGGTCGCCCGCCAGGCCGTCGAGGCCGACGTGCACGTCGTCGGCGTCAACTCGCTGGCCGCCGGGCACCTGACGCTGGTGCCCGCGCTGCGCGAGGCGCTGGCCGACCTCGGCCGCGACGACATCATGATCGTCGTGGGCGGGGTGATCCCGCCGCAGGACTTCGACGAGCTGCGCGCCGCGGGCGCGGCGGCGATCTTCCCGCCCGGCACCGTGCTGGCCGAGGCGGCCCTCGACCTGCTCGAGCAGCTGTCGGCACGGCTGGGACACCGGGCGGCGTGAGCGGCGACGGGAGCCGGCGGCGCGGCCTGCCCGGGCTGGACGAGTACGTCACGGGCGTGCGCAAGGGGGCGCGGGCGTGGATCGCCCGCGCGATCACCCTCGTGGAGTCGACCCGCCCCGACCACCGCGACCTGGCGCAGCGGCTGCTGGTGGAGCTGACCCCGTTCGCCGGCGGCGCCCGCCGGGTCGGCATCACCGGCGTGCCCGGCGTCGGCAAGTCGACGTTCATCGACGCGCTCGGCACCAACCTCACCGGAGCCGGGCACAAGGTCGCCGTGCTGGCCGTCGACCCGTCGTCCACCCGCACGGGCGGCAGCATCCTCGGCGACAAGACGCGCATGCAGCGGCTGGCCGCCGACCCGCAGGCGTTCATCCGCCCCTCGCCGACGGCGGGCACGCTCGGCGGCGTCGCCAAGGCGACCCGCGAGGCCATGGTGGTGATGGAGGCCGCCGGGTACGACGTGGTGCTCGTCGAGACGGTCGGGGTCGGGCAGTCCGAGACGACCGTCGCGGAGATGGTCGACTCGTTCCTGTTCCTCACCCTGGCCCGCACCGGCGACCAGCTGCAGGGCATCAAGAAGGGCGTGTTGGAACTGGCCGACGTCATCGCCGTCAACAAGGCCGACGGCCCGCACGAGATGGAGGCGCGCAAGGCCGCCCGCGAGCTGGCCGGCGCCCTGCGGCTGCTGCGCAGCGACGAACGCACCCGCGCCGTGCCCGTCCTGACGTGCAGCGCCCGCGAGAACCGCGGCCTGGACGAGATCTGGCGGCGCATCGTCGAGCACCAGGACCGGCTGGCGGCCTCCGGTGAACTGCGGGCCCGCCGGCGCCGCCGGCAGGTCGGCTGGACGTGGGAGCTGGTGCACGACCGGCTGCTGACCGAACTGCGCGACCACCCCGCCGTGCGCGCCATCGCCCCCGAACTGGAACGCGAGGTGGCCGAGGGGCGGCTGACCCCCGCCCTGGCCGCCGAGCGCATCCTGTCCGCCTTCACCCGCTGACCGCGCGTCCTCCGCCTGGTCACGGGGTGCCGGGCTCGCACGGTGCGCCCGGCGGAGCCGCCCTGCGGCGGCCGCACGGGGGGCGCCGTGCGAGCCCGCCGCGATCGACATGCCGTGCGGCCCGGCGGTGTTGCGTGGGTGACCGGACGGCCGGGTGCCCGCCGCCCGGGGAGCGGCCGGCGTACCGAACCGCATTCCAGGTGGGCGGGTTGGGACGGGCGGGGCCTGCGGCGCTCCGGGATCCGGTACAAAAGGCTGGTGGACGTCATCGCGCTCGATGATCCGGCCCCGGGGGAGATCCGGCGCTGGCATGCGGTCCTGGCCGCCGCGCACGCCGCCGACCTGCGCGGCGAGCCCGCACCGGACCCCGAGCAGACGGCCGCCCGGCTGCGCGCTCCCGGGCGGCGGCTGTGGGCCGCCCTGGACGGCGACGAGATGGTCGGCGTCGCCGAACTGCGGCTGCCCGGCGGGCCGGGCGCCGACCGTCCCGCGGAGATCGACATCCAGGTCCGCCCCGACCGGCGCCGCCGCGGCATCGGCACGCGGCTGCTGGCCTTCGCCGCCGAGGGGATGCGCGCCGACGGCCGCACCAGCGTGATCGCCCAGGTCATGGCGGGCACCCCCGCGATCCCCTTCCTGGAGTCGCACGGGTTCGACTGCGTGCTGACCCTGCGCGGGCTGCTGCTGCGGCTGGACGACGTCCCCGCCCGCCGCGTGGAGCGGCTCGTCGCCTCCGGGCCCCCCGGATACCGGCTCGTGCGCTGGCGCGGCACCGCCCCCGACGAGCACGCGCTCGCGCTGGCCCGCGCCAAGCACGCCATGGCCGACATGTCCGCCTACGAGGGGCTGCCGTGGGACGCCGACCGCGTCCGCGAGATGGCCGAGCTCGTCGCCAAGCGCGGCGACGACCTCTACACCGTCGCCGCCGTCCAGGGCGACGGGATCGCGGGGTTCACCGAGGTGGTGGTCTCCGCGGAGACCCCGGAACGGGCCGCCCAGTACGACACCGCGGTGGTGCCCGAGCACCGGGGGCGGCGCATCGGCATCTGGGTCAAGGCCGCCATGCTGCAGTGGCTGCGCCGGGAGCGCCCCGAGGTCCGCGAGATCGAGACCGACAACTCCGGCGACAACGTGCACATGCTGGCCGTCAACGAGGAGCTGGGGTTCCGCCGCCAGCGGGAGTCGCGGGAGTACCAGGCCTCCGCCGCCGACCTCCCGTCGCTCTGACCCGGCCGTTATCCACAGAACGGGATTCTGTCGCCTCGCGCCCGGGGGCCGCGCCAGCCTGGACCCATGACTTCGCTCCCCCCGGAAACGGTCACCTCCCGCTTCCTGGTGTCCGCCGGCGAACCCCTGCCCGCCGACGTCTCCGGCCTCCTCGGCACCGGCGGCGGCCCGGCCGCCCTGGCCCGCGAACTGCACGCCCGGTCGGCGCTGACGCTGCGCGAACACCGCCCCCGGGCCGAATGGCTCGCCCATCTGGGCGGCACCTCCGGCCGCCTGCAGCGGTTACAGGACGCCCGGCACCACATGCTGGTGCACGTCCGGGGCGCGCCGGACGACGCTCCGCGGCACGCCCAGGCGGCGCGGCAGGCGGCCCGCCTGCTCGCGGCGGCCGCCGGCGGTCTCGTCGTCGACGTCGACTCCTACCAGGTCGTCCACACCTCGCCGGCCGAACGCGAGCGGTTCGTCCTCGGCGACCAGTGGATCGGGGTTTTCGTGGCGGGCGACCGGACGCTGGTCCGCGCCGACACCTGGGGCCTGCACCGGTTCGGCCTGCCCGAACTGGTCGCGCGGGACGTCCCGCTCGGCCACCTGCTCACCGCCGTCAACCTCCTGCGCGTCCTGGCCTTCCGGCTGTTCTCCCGGCGCCGCGCCGGAGCCGTGCCGGGCACGCTGCTCGTGGACGGAGCCGACCTGCTGCGCTTCTGGGGCGCCCGCCCGGTCCCCGCCGGACGTTTCATGGTCCGCCTGGCGCCCGGTACCGGCGGCTGCCGCGGCTGCCGCTCCGCCCTGGAGGTCGCCCCGACGGGCCGCGGCGCCGGCTGGTGGGACGACGGGCCCGGACGCGCCCTGCCCAAGCTGCTGTCGGCCCGGCCCGAACCCGACCCGCCGGAAAATGCGTTGCCCGCCCGCGACCCCGATCGGCACCCTTAACGACATCCGGAAAGCCCACCGCACAGCGAATTCCCGGCCCATTCCTTTGTGGTTCGTCGGCGGAACGCCGCGGCGTCAATGCGGATGACCAGGTTCGGACCCTGGCGGAGGAGCGGCGAGGAGGTGAGACCGATGACCGTTCTCGTGCTGAATGCGTCGTACGAGCCGCTGCAGCGTGTCAACGTGCGGCACGCCATCCGCATGCTCGTGCGCGGCGTGGCCGTCGTGGAGGAGGCCGAGCAGGACCGCACCATCGGCCCCTTTCCGGTGCCGCGCGTCCTGCGCCTGGTCAAGTACGTGGTCATGCGCTGGCGGCACGGTAAACGCCCGCCGTGGAGCAAGCGCGGCGTCTACCTGCGCGACCGCGGACGGTGCGGGTACTGCGGCGGCCGCGGCGACACCATCGACCACGTGCTGCCGCGGTCCCGCGGCGGCGGCGACACCTGGGGGAACACCGTCCTGGCCTGCGGCAGGTGCAACAACCGCAAGGGCGACCGCACCCCCGCCGAGGCCGGTATGCGGCTCCGCGCCGCCCTCCGCACCCCCCGCTGGGACGAACTCGTGAACCTGTGACCCGGCCCCCGCCCATGGCGGGCGGGGGCCTAGGGTCTGTCCGGTGGATCATGGTGGGCCCGCAGCAGTGCGGCGACCAGGGCGATCCCGACCACCCTGCGGTGTCGGCAGGGCGGCCGCATCGGCGACGGCCGGGGGCCGCCATCCCCGGCCGGTCGCGGCTTGACGGCGGCGAAACCGCAGACACGCAGCACACAGCGGCCGCCCCGGCCGGCGCCCACCCGCACTCAAGAGCTGGACGCCGAAGACCACCGGCCGCGGCCTAGGTTGTGTCCGGTCGATCTTGGCGGCTGCGTGCCCGCCTCCGATGCAGCCGCCCCGCCGACACCGCAATGCGGTCGAAGCTCGCACCGGCTACCAGCCCGGAGTGAGGCGCGGCAGCGCCACCCCGACGCCGGGACCGGTCCGTCACCGACGGGCCGGAGCACCCGGCCATCGCGCTGCCGCGGATCCACCATGATTCACCGGACACGCCCTAGGCCATTTCCAGGCAGGCACTTCTCAAAAAGAACGGCACGACCCCCAGACCGCGTCCGGCGAATTATGAGGATCCGCAGCAATACGACGATCAGGGGGACCACGGCCCGATAGCGGCGGGCAAGCTCCTTATGGCATGTGGCGACACCGCCCCGACGTCCGTTCCCGTTGATACGGCGTCCGTCCACATTGCGCCGTCGTCAGGGCGACCGATCGAGACGGGCGGGCCCGCCCGATCGGCTGACCGGCACGTCCGCCAATGGCGGCGGCGATGCCGCAGGGCCGCACAGGCGCCGGATCTCTCGGCAGCCGCACAACTCGCATTTCAGATCAACCGCAGCGGAAACGCCAAGATTCACCGGACAAGGCCCAGGCTGTGTCCGGCGGATCGCGATGGATTCGCAGCAGTGCGGCGACCAGGGTGATCTCGGCCCGCTAGGGCCTGTCCGGTCGATCATGTGGATCCGCAGCGGCGCGGTGGCCGGGGTGCTCCGGCCGGTGGTGGCGGGCCGGGCCGGGCGCCGGGGGGCGGTGCCACGCCTCACTTCGGGCGGGTCGGTGCCTTTTTGGACCGTTTTGTTCTGTCGGCGGGGCGGCTTCACCGGAGGCGGACACGCGGCCGCCATGGTCCACCGGACACAACCTAGTGGCAAGCGAGATCGGCACGGCGGGTGGCCGACATCGCGCAGTCACTTCAGCCGGTTGACTACACAGCGGCATCGGCAGGGGGCGGCATCGGAGACGGGGTGGGCGGTCACCATTCCGGTCCGCTCGCAAAAGGCGACGGCGATGTCGCAGAGCCGCAGCAGACGGCGGCCGCCCCACAAGATCAACCACAGCGGGAGGACGACCACCGGACAGGGGCCAGGCCCCTCAGCCACTCGCAAGCCCCGAACGGGCATCGGGCACTCCCGCTCGACGAGCCCACCGCCCGACAGGCCCGCTCGGCTCTACGAGTCCGCTGGTTCGACCTGCTCGCCGGTGCGGCAAGTCCGCTGGTGCGACGAGCCGCCGATCTGACGAGTCCATCGGTCAGATGAGCCCGGCTGGTCCGATGTGCCCACCGATGCGGCGGGCTGGCCGGCTTCGTCGGCTTGATGGGTGCGCTGGTTCGGCGAGTTCGCCGGTGCGGTGAGCCTGCCGGTGTGACGAGTCCGCTGGTTCGACCTGCTCGCCGGTGCGGCGAGCTCGCTGCGAAGAGTGGGCTGGTCCGACGAGTTCACCCGACGAGGCCGCCTGGTCTGCAGGACCGGCGGGCCGAGGAGGGGGCTCGGTCGACGGCCCGGCCGGGTCGCGAGATGGGGTGGTGGACGGCGGCAGGAATCTGTGGAACGACGACCCTCCTCCAGCCGAACCGCGAGCGAGGGCAGAAGGTCGTCGTCGGCCAGGACCATAGGGAAAGCGCTTGATCGCCGCCCTCTTCACCAAAGGGCACTGGCTTCTCGAAGGCGTCCCCGGCGCTGAAGGCCGTGCGCCCGTTTTGGAGCTGTGGAATGTCCGGATGCCCGGGGGGCGGTGAGGGGACTGGGCTTAGGCGGTGGTGTATCCGTCTTCGGACTTCGTCGGGTGCGATTGCCTTGATCGGTGGCCGGGCGCATGGTGGCGGACTCCCTCGGCGGTGGTGGCGGACCTGGGGCGGTGGCGCGTGGTCGGCGTGCATGGCCGTTGGGCGTGTAATCGGTGTCTGGCAATTCATAGCGGTGTTGTTCTGGGAGGTGAGGTGTTTATCACGGTGTGCTGCGGCGGAACGGGGTGAATGTGGGAGGAATCTCTGGCGGAGATCGGGAACTTCGCGTCGGCTGCGGTTGTGACCTGGGCGGAGGCGGGCGGCGGACGAAGTGGTGATCTTCCCGTTATGGGCGCTTCGTAGTTTCTGTGTGACGCTATGTGTTTGTCGGATGGGACGGGAGCAATTGGGGGTTTGTGGTAGCGTGCCGCCAATCTTCTGACGGTCTCTAAGGAGAGTTCTGTGGCGTCCCACCATCCCCTCGACCGGAAGCGGCGATCCGGCGGCGGACGGACGGCGGCGCGGCGGTGCCTGGCCGTGGCGTTCGCGCTGGCGGTGACGGCGGCGCTCCCCCCGGCCCCCGGTGCCGCGGCTCCCGCGGAGCCCAAGGACTCCACGACCGAACTGGCCAAGCTGCGCAAGCGGGCGGACGCGCTGGCCAAGGAGTACCGCGGCGAGCTGATCGCCCTGGAGGAGGCCAAGAAGGCCGCGCAGAAGGCCGCGCAGGACGCCGAGCGGCTGTCCAAGGAGTTCGAGACCCGGCGCGGCGACGTCAGCCGCCTGGCCGCCACCTCGTACATGACCGGGCGCATGGACACCATGGCGATGGTGACGGCGGACGACCCGGGCGCCGCCGTCCGCGACGCCGCCGTGGTGGAGCACCTGGCCCGCAGCAACCGGCTGCGCATCAAGAACCTGGAGACCCTGGCGGCCAAGGCCGAGCAGTCGCGCAAGGACGCGGAGGCCAAGGTGGCGAAGGTCCGCAAAGAGGTGGAGGACCTGGAGTCCCAGCGCGCGCGGGTGAAGAAGCTGCTCGCCAAGTACAAGCCGGAAAAGCCGTCGAGCTCGTCGGGCAGCGGCGGGACGGCGGGGCGGCCCGACGGTGCGACCGGCACCAAGTCGCCGATCGTCGGCAACACGATGACCGCAAGGATGCGCACGCTCATGCAGGCCATCGACAGCAGGTTCGGCCCGTTCCCGACGATCGGCTGCTACCGCGGCGGCGACCCGCAGGACCACGGCTCGGGCCGGGCGTGCGACTTCATGGAGAGCACGGCGGGACGGATGCCCAGCGCGTCCGCGCAGGCGCACGGCGACCGGGTGGCCCAGTTCGTCATCGACAACGCGAGCCGGTACGGGGTCAAGTACGTCATCTGGAAGCAGCGGATCTGGGACACCCGCAGCAGCGGCGGCTGGCGGCAGATGGAGGACCGCGGCAGCATCACCCAGAACCACTACGACCACGTGCACGTCTCGGTGCTCTGAACCGGCGCACCGCGCATGGCCTCGAGCGGCTGTGCGTACGGTCCGCTGGTTGCCGGCGGTGGTCTGGGGTGGTGCGGGGCGTGATGTGAGTGCCGGGTGGCGTTCGTCGCCTGAGGCGGTGGCGGGTCCGCGCGTGTGTGCCTTCGCCGGGGCGCTCGGGGTGGGTGACTCGGAGGGCCGGATTCGGTTGCGACGTGGCAGTGGTTGGTCACGGGGTGAGCCATGCGGCGCGTGGCGTCGAGTTGCTGTATGTACGGTCCGCTGGCCGTCGGCGGTGGTCCGGGGTGGTGCGGGGCGTGACCTGAATGCCGGGTGGCGTTCGTCGCTTGATGTGGTGACGAGTCAGCCCGTGTGTGCCTTCAGTGGGGCGCTCGGGGTGGGTGACTCGTTCGGGCCAGGTCTGGTTATGGCGTGGCAGTGTCGGTCATGGGGGAGCCACGTGGCGCGCGGTTTTGAGCAGCTGTATGGGCTGTTGGGTGGAGCGGGGCGTGGTTTGTGGTCTGGACGTCGGGTGGGGGCGCTTCGCCGTGAGTTCGGGGGCTGAATGGTTTCGGGGCGTTGCGGTGTGGTGGTGCCGGTCACCTGCGGGGTGACCGGCACCTGGTCAGAAGCGGTTACTTGAGGGAGACGACGCGGGACTCCCGGGCGGCGGTGACGGCCGCTTCGATGATCTCCAGGCCGGTGATCGCGTCGGTGAGGGTGACCGGGGGCGGTGCCTCGCCGCGCAGGGTGCGCACCACGTCGGCGTAGAAGTCCTGGTAGGCGCCGGGGTCGGTGGGTTCGGCGCGGTCGGCGCCGGGGGTGCCGAGGCGGCCGTACGCGCGCGGCGGGGCCATGCCCCAGTCGGGGTCCAGGGGGGTCAGGCCCCGGCGCAGGGCCTCCTCCTGGACGTCCATGCCGGACACCGTGTAGGCGGCGCGGTGGCCCAGCACGCGGAACCGGGGGCCCAGCTGGGCGGCGGTCGCGCTCATCCACAGGTGGGAGCGCACGCCGTCGTCGTGGGTGAGCGCCAGGAACACGTCGTCGGGGGTCGAGGCGTCGCGGCGGCGGACATCGATCTCCGCGTAGACCTCCCGGGGCCGTCCGAACAGGTGGACCGCCTGGTCGATCAGGTGCGAGCCGAGGTCGTAGAGGATGCCTCCGGCGTCGCGGGGGTCGGGGCTCTCCTTCCAGCCCGGCTTGGGCCGCGGGCGCCAGCGTTCGAACCGCGACTCGAACCGCAGCACGCGGCCGAGCGCGCCGGAGCCGACCAGGCGCCGCACGGTGCGGAAGTCGCCGTCCCAGCGCCGGTTGTGGAACGGGATGACCGGCAGGCCGCGCACCGCGCTCAGCGCGGCCAGGGACCGGGCCTCGGCCGCCGACGTCGCCGCGGGCTTGTCCACCACGACGGGGATGCCCGAGGTCAGCGCGGCGCGGGCGAGGGGGACGTGCTGCCGGTTCGGCGTGGCGATCACCACCAGGTCGTAGGTTCCGGTGGACTCCCAGAGCCGGTCGGTGCTGTCCAGCACGCGGGTGTCGGGGTAGCGCGACCGCACCGCCTGTTGACGTCCGGGGTCGCGGGTGACCACGGCCGCCAGCCGCAGTCCCGGGACCGAGGAGATCAACGGGGCGTGGAACACCGCGCCCCCAGTGCCGTATCCGACCAGTGCCACCCGAAAAGTCATGGTCCGAATGATTGCGGATGCGCTCCGACCTGCGGTGACCGGGGGTGGCGCTCCACGTCGGCGGGGCGGTATGGGACGGACCGCCGTGACCGCGCTCGTCCCCGCGGTGCTCGCGGGCACCGCGTCGCCCGACCCGGCGCCCGGCGGCCCGCAGCGGCCGTACGAGCCGGACGTCGGCGGGCCGCGCAATCTCGACACGCTCGCGGTGACGGCGGCCAAGGGTGCCGGACGCGGCGTCGCGATCGCGTTCGACCGGCGCAGCCGCATCGCGTCCGGGCAGGTCCCCGCCGCGGCCCGCCGCTTCGTGTTCTTGTTCGACCGCTCGGTCCGCTTCATGGGCCCTGGACGCCATCCTGCCGCCGCCCCCCACGCCCCGCAGGACAGGCTGGGCACCTCCCGCCGAGACCCGGCTGTGCTGAGTCCGGCATTCCGGAGACGGGCCCCGCCGCCGAATTGCCGGATTGCCCGGCGGCGGGGGACGGCGACTCGGTAGGTTCACCCGATGATCGTCGAACGGGGGAGGCGCCGCTCCTGCGCGCGCCACCCCCTCCCGGAAGGAACCACCCGAGGACCATGAACCAACCCCCCGCATGGTGGGCGGCCCTGACCGGCGACCCGGTCGGGGAGCGGCTCGGCATCGACTGGCGCGCCCCCGACCAGTGGGAGCCCGCCGACGCGCACGGCGACGCGGACGGCCGCGAGTCGCCCGGCACCGTGAGCATGGAGCACCTGGACGACGACGACCTCGAGCTGCGCGAGGGGAAGGTGCTGGTGGGCACCGGCCCGGCGGTGGTGCGGCGCGGCATGGGGTACGAGGTGGAGGCCGCCTGGTACCTCGACCCGGCCGAGCCCGACCGGCTGTGGTGCGCGCTCGGCTCGTTCTACCCGGCGTGGCTGTGGATCCCCGTCGAGCCCACCGCGGACGGTGTCGCCGAGGCGCTGGAGGGCGTGTTCCCCCGCCCCGCGCTGCGGCGCGCCGAGCTGACCTCCTTCGCCCGCGGCTTCCTCGGCTTCCGGCACGAGGTGCTGGTGCCCGACGTCTACGACGGCACGTTCGTCGAGATCAACGGGCCGGACCTGGACCGCTACTTCACGCTCGTGCAGTACGTCGAGCCGCAGTCGTGGGGCGGCGAGCACCTGGACGACCCGCTGCCCGACGACGCCGGGTCCGTCCGCCCCCTCGACACGCTCGCCGCCGACCGCGACGGCACGCACAAGCGGCAGCGGCTCGGCCGCGTCCCGTCGATGACGTGGCGGACCCTGCACTCGCGGTCCTACCTGTCGTTCGAGATCCACACGCAGGGCATCGTGTGCGCGGCCGTCCGGTACCGGCCCTCGCCCAAGTCCCACCATGCGGTGGTGCGGCGGCTCAACGACACGCACGAGGAGAGCTTCCCCCTCGACCTTCCGCTGGACGTGGTGGGCGCGCTCACCGGGTTCGACTACTGCGCCGAGGACGACCTGGTCGATCCCGACGAGATGGAGGTCGACACGCACGTCGGCGGCGCGCTGCGCATCCGGGCGGCGCTGTGGCACGGCGACCTGCGCCGCACCATGCGGCTGCGCGAGTACGCCGCCCGGCCCGAGCCCGGCCTGCGCCGCCACCTGGTGCAGATCGCCGGCTGGTACGGCTACCGGTTCCTGCTCCAGGAGCTCGCGCTGAGCGAGACCGACCCGCGGCTGCTGGCGCAGATCGAGGAGCTGCTCGACCGGCCCGCCGCGGACACCTTCAACGCCTTCGGGGACCACTTCGGCGGCGACCCGGTCATGGTGGACGGCGCGGGGAACCCGGTGGAGACCTGGGACGATCCGGACGGGGAGGACGAGGAGTGACCGAGACGCCCGGCTTCGAACGCGGCGCGGTGCCGGCCGACCACGCCGACCGGGAGGCGCTGGAGGCCCTGGCGGCCGCCCGCGGCTGGGAGCGCATCGAGGACCGGCCGCCCGGGTTCGGTGAGACGGGCCGGCAGGTCTGGCGCGCCGGCGACGCGGTCCGGCTCGTCCACCTGGAGTCGGCCGAGCTCGGCGCCCGGTACGTCGGGGCCGAGGGCGCGGCGCAAGAGCCCGTCGAGGAGGTGTTCGCCGCGGTCGCGGCCGTGCTGCCGACCGTGCCGGTCGAGGAGATCCTGGCGGGGCTGCTGGCCGACCCGATGCCGGCGCCCCGCGACCTCCTCCGCGGGCTGAACCGCCTGGTCGCGGCCGACCTGCCGGCCCTGGAGTCCGGCGGGCGCCGTCCGGAGGACCCCCGCTACCGGCAGGTCGTGGAGCGGCTGGCCGGGCATCCCGACCGGCAGGTGCGCCGCGCGCTGCTGTCGGCGGCCGACCGCCTGGCGGCGGTGCGTCCGGGGCTGGCCGGGCCGATCCTGGCCCGCCGCGGTGAGGAGACCGAGCTCGGCCACCTCGTGGACGCCTTCGCCGCGGCCGTCGAAGCCCGCCGCTGAAGCGGCGCTGAAGGACGGCGCCCCGCCCGGCGGGCGCCGGCCGGGGCATGGGATGATCATGGTGGGTGGCGGGGCGCAGGGGAGGGGGCGCAGGTGACGGCACCGCGGATCAGCACGGTCATGTGGCCGATCGAGTCGTGGCCGGAGGCGGGGCGGATGTGGCGGCGCGCCGAGGAGCTGGGATTCGAGACGGCGTGGGTGTACGACCACGTCGCCTGGCGCGGCACCACCCCGTGGTACGACGCGTACACGACGCTGGCGGCCGCCGCGGCCGTCACCTCCCGCATCCGGCTCGGCACGCTGGTCACCTCGCCGAACTTCCGGCATCCCGTGCCGGCCGCGCACGCGATCAAGACGATCGACCACATCAGCGGGGGGCGGCTCACCGTCGGCATCGGAGCGGGCGGCGGCACCCGCCGGTCCGACGCGGGCATCCTCGGCGGCCCCGAGTGGTCGCCGCGGGAGCGGGCCGCCCGGTTCGAGGAGTGGGTGCGGCTGCTCGACCTGGTGCTGCGCGGCCCGGAGACCACCTTCACCGGCACCTACTACTCGGCGCGGGAGGTGCTGACCGAGCCCGGCTGCGTGCAGCTGCCCCGGGTGCCGTTCGCGATCGCCGCCACCGGCCCGCGCGGCATGCGGCTGGCCGCCCGGTACGGCGCCATGTGGGTCACCACCGCGGGCGACGCCGAGGACCCGCGCGCGACCGTGCGCGACCAGCTCGCCCGCCTGGACGAGGCGTGCGCCGCCGAGGGGCGCGACCCCGCCGGGCTGCGGCGGCTGCTCGCGACCGGCTTCAGCCGCGAGCCGTGGCTGCGGTCGCCCCAGGCGTTCGCCGACCTCGCCGGAGCCTATGCCGAGCTCGGCATCACCGACATCGCCGTGCACTGGCCCCGCCCCGGCACCGACTGGGCCGCCGACATGAAGGTCTTCGAGGCCGTGGCCGCGTATTCCGGGTGATCCCCGGCGGGGCGGGACGCCTGACGCGCCGGCCGGCGCGGCCGTCACACGCGGTACCGGCCGCCCTCCACGCCCCACTCGCCGAACGGGGGGTCCCGGCCCGCGTCCATCGCCGCGCACGCCTCCTCGTCCAGGCGGGCGAACACGAGCCTGCGCACCGACAGCCGCCGCGCCGCCTCGACGGTCTGCCGCATCCCGGACGTCCCGGCGAAGACCAGGTCGGCGTCCTCGGCCCACAGCGGCAGCCCCCGGCACTCGGGCGCCCAGACCGCGGTGCGGCGGCCCGCCGCGATCCGGTAGCCGACCGGCGCGTCCCCCGGAAGCGGCAGCGGCTCCACCTGCAGCGCCCCGTGCCGGAACGACGCGACGGCCGGCTGCGGCATGCCGCTGTCGGCGGCGATCCGGCACAGCCGGGGGTGGCCGGCCTCGTCGCGGCGGCGCACCAGCCACGCCTGGACGGTCTCCGGCGGCTCCGACCCCGGGCCGCCGTCGAACCCGACGTGCGTGCGCCCGTACTCGACCAGCAGCCCGGCGGGTGCGAACCGCGGCGACCCCGCCGCGCCGATCCCGAGCAGCACCAGGCGCACACTCCGATCGTCGCCCCGCCCGCCGCCGAAGGTGAACCATGCCCGGTCAGGGGTTCGGGATGGCGATGGTCAGGGGCGCGGCGGCGGGCCGGAGGCTACTCGTACATCTGCCCGCAGACGGCGATGCGGGCCAGGTCCGCCCAGGACATGGAGGTCAGCGGGCGCACGTACGAGCGGGTCGGCGGGGCGCCGGAGCCGGCGGGCAGCGGGACGCGGGCGCCGTCCGCGGCGTCCCAGCCGCCGAGGCTTCCGGCGACCGCGCACTCCAGGTAGGTCGCCAGGTCGAAGTTGTACCAGCGGGCCGGGGTGGCGCGGCGGCCGCCGCCGGGCGGGCGGGGCGCGTCCACGCCGACGCGGGCGTGCGGGCCGGGCGGCGCGGCCGTGAAGTCCGCGAGGTCGGCGAGCTGGGACAGGATGACGCGTTCCCAGTCGGCGTGGCCGTGCGGTTCGGCGCCCGGCAGCGACAGGTCCGCGGTGCTCCACGCCGGGTCGTAGTCGGGCGGCGGGGTGGTGGACGCGGCGGAGAACATGGCCGCGACCTCGTCGGGGGCGAGGGACTCGCGGTCGCTGAGCGGGGCGCTGACCTTCCACAGCGCCCGCAGGAACGCGGGCAGCGACCAGGACGCCGCGCGCGCCTCCTGCCCCAGGTGCAGGAAGTGCAGGTACAGGTCGCGGTTGGTGCGCACGGCCGGCCCGGGCGGGCCGGACACCCGGTAGGCCTGCCCGTCCGGCGCGCCGCTCTGCAGGGCCAGCACCTGCGCCAGGGCCGCTATCCGCGAGTCGTGGGCGGCGACGTGGAACTCGTTGCCGTCGCCGTCCCGGCCCATGACGTCCCACGTCTGCATGCGGCCCCTCCACCTGCTCGGAGTCGTTCACATCCCGGGCAGAGTCTCGCATCCGGGCAGGTGCCCACCAGGTATCGAGAGGTCACTTTCTTGGAGCGAATTCCTGTTCGCCGCATAGAGGGACGAAACAGGACGAGGCTCCCGGGTGTCCGGGAGCCTCGCACGCGCGGCGCCGCCGCGGGGTCAGCGCTTGGCGCGGTGGATCACCTGGATCTCGGTGAACCCGTACAGGCCCCACGGGCCGTTCTCCACGCCCACGCCGCTCCACTTGAACCCGCCGAACGGCTGGTGCGGGGCGAGCGCCAGGTGCGTGTTGACCCAGGCGGTGCCGCATTCCAGCCGGGCGGCGACGTCGGCGGCGCGGTCGGCGTCGGCGCCCCACACCGAGCCGGACAGGCCGAAGTGGGTGCCGTTGGCGCGGGCGATCGCCTCGTCCAGGTCGCGGTACTTCACGACCGGCAGCGCCGGGCCGAACTGCTCCTCGTCCACGATGCGGGTGCCGTCGGACAGGTCGGCCAGGATGGTCGGCTCGAAGAAGTAGCCGGGCCCGTCGACCGGGCGGCCGCCCGCCGCGGCGCGCGCGCCGCCCGACAGCGCGTCGGCGACCAGCTCCTTGACCCGCTCGTACTGCGGCGCGTTGTTGACCGGCCCGTACTCGACGCCCTCGGCCATGCCGTCGCCGACCTTGGCGGACCGGGCCTTGGCGGCCAGCGCCTCCACCACGTCGTCGTAGAGGCTCTCGGGCGCGTACACCCGCTTGATCGCCGAGCAGACCTGGCCGTTGTTGGCGAACGCCGCGCCGAACAGCCGGTCGGCGACGGCGGCCGGGTCGGCGTCGTCGAGCAGGATCGCCGGGTCGTTGCCGCCCAGCTCCAGGGTGACCCGCTTGAGGTCCGGGGCGGCGGCCGCCGCCACCCGCTTGCCGGTGGCCACGCTGCCGGTGAAGCTGATCTTGCGGGGCGTCGGGTGCGCGGTCATCCAGGCGCCCAGCTCGTCGCCGCCGGTCACCACGTTCACCACGCCGGGCGGCAGCACGTCCCGCAGCAGCTCGCCGAGCCGCAGGCTGGACAGCGGGGTGAACGGGGACGGCTTGAGCACCACGGTGTTGCCGGCCAGCAGGGCGGGCGCCAGCTTCCAGATCGCCAGCAGCAGCGGGAAGTTCCACGGGGTGATGGCGGCCACCACGCCCAGCGGGCGGCGCACCACCTCCACCAGCGCGTTGTCGTCGTCCTGGATCACCTCGCGGGGCAGCTCCAGGTCGGCGAAGTACTTCAGCCACACCCCGGCGCCGAACACCTCGGTGGTGGCGTCCTTGAGCGGCTTGCCCTGCTCCAGGGTGATGATCCGGCCGAGCTCCTCCGACCGGGCGAACAGCAGGTCCGCGGCCGCCTGCAGCGCCTTGCGGCGGGCCGCCTCGTCGCCGCGCCAGGCCGGCAGCGCGGCCTGCGCGGCGGCCATGGCCCGGTCGAGCTGCTCGCGCGTGCAGTCCGGGGCCTGCGCGGCCACCTCGCCCGTGGCGGGATTGACCACCCCGAACGTGCCCGGTGCGGAGACGGCCTCGCCATCGATCGTCATGGTGTAGTCGGACACCCTGGATCCTCCTTGGCAGCGGTACCGAATGGGGTTCAGTATTGCTTCCCCCGGTGCCGCGGGCCAGACCGGGGCGGCCCCGCGGGCGGATCCCGGATTCTCGGACATGGTCCGCCGGGGGCGGCCGGGGCGGAATGAGTGCGCGTTACCGATGTGCGTGGTGTGATGGAACGGTACGGGCGTCCACCGGCCCGCCGCCCCCCCGCGGGCCGTGCGAAGGATGTGATGTGCGATGCGCCATGCGTTCGGACTGCTGCTCGGCGTCGTGCTCACCCCGGCGCTGCTGTACGGCGCGGCCTGGGGATACGCGCAGGCCGCCCGGTCGTTCGACGTGGCCGGGCAGGAGATCACCGACCGCACCCGCATCCACGGGTCCTTCGCCCTGCTGGCCGCCGTCGGCCTGGTGGCGGGTGTGATCATCGTCGCGCGCTGGGCCTCGCCGCTGGTGTCGCTCGTCCCGGCCCTGGTGCTGCTCGGCCTGTCGGCCTACTTCCTCCTCGACCCGGGGAGCGCCCTCGACCTGCCAAGCCGCGTCCCCCCGGCGGGCGAACTGGACGCCGGGCTGCGGACCCTGCTCGGCTCGGGCCTGTACGCGATGGTCGGCTTCGCCCTGCTGGCGCCCACCTGGGCGCCGCGCCGCTGGTCGAGCCGCCCCGACGACGCCCCCCCGTACTGAGAACCGGGCCGCCCCGGGCCCCTGCCGACTGGGGGCGCGGTCGTCGCGGGCCCGGCCGTAGAGCCGGGTCGCCGGCTCCTCGATGTCGGTCTCCCGCAGCGCGATGTCACCACCTCGTACCGCTCGGCGACCGCCGCCACCACGGCCGCCGCGTTCGCCTCGCGCGGCAGCCGCAGCCACTGCCGCGGCCCGTCCACCCGCACCGCCGCCACCCCGGGCAGCGCGCTCAGCTCCGCCAGCCGGGCCCGGAACGCCGCCGCCTCCACCCGGTGCAGGTGCCGGACGAGGGTGAGGCTGCCGCGCAGCGGCAGGTCCCACCACAGCGTGGTGCGCTGCCCGAACACCACGCCCAGCCGGCGGGCCGGCGCGGTGCGCTGCCGCGACGGGTCCGGCCCGCACACCCGCACCGTGCCCGACGACGGGGTCAGGATGCCCGTCAGCATCTTGATGGTCGTCGACTTGCCCGCGCCGTTGGGCCCCAGGTAGCCGACGAACTCGCCCGGCTCGACGCGGAACGACACGCCGTCCACCGCCTGCACGCGCGTCCGGCTCCACCGCAGCCGGCCCGTCCTGCGGCGCACGGTGAACGACTCGGCGACGCCCTCGACGCCCCTCGGTCAGCTTCCCGTCGATCGGTGGCGGCGCAGCCCGGTCCGCCACGCCACCGCCGCCGGCGCGCACACCAGCACCGCGACCCTCCTCCGTGGCGATCTGGATCAGCGGGCTGACGGGGCGCACCAGCAAGGTGTCCAGCGTCCCCGTCCGTGATGTGCCGGCCCAGCCGCTCGGCGGCGCCCAGCAGCACGTCCGCCATGGCGAACGACAGCGTGCTCGTGCCGTACAGGAACAGCACCTCGGGCGCGGTGTGCCCGGCGATGCGCGTCGCGTGCGCGAACATCAGCACGATCGCCACCACGTCCAGCGCGCTCACCACCCCTGCAGGCCCACCGGCCGGGGTCAGGAAGCAGAACGTGACCGCGTCGGCGACGTCGTAGCCGCCCAGCGCGGGACGCTCGTGCCGCAGCGCCACCAGGACCCAGGCGCGCATGAACCCGAACGCGGTGTCGGTGACCGCCTCGGCGGCCAGGCTGAGGGGATAGGCGGTGTGACGGCGGAACGCGTACCACGCGACCCACGGAAGAACGCCGGGAGCGTACGCCTGATCACGCAGCCGTTCCAAGCGTTCGCCGCACAAAAGGGTGGACCCCGGGGCTTACCCATTCCCCGGGGCCCTTGGTGGGTTCCGCTCTGCTGCGCACGCCGACCGTTTAAGGAAGGCGGATCAGTCCTGATTTCTCGCGCTCTACCGGCTGAGCCACCGCGCCGCGAGAGGCGCGGACCAGATTCGAACTGGTGCCTCGAGATGTGCCGTCCGCCTCCGATCGGTCCGGCGATGAGCGGAAGGTGCTGATTCTGGAGCGAGAGTCTGAGCGTGAACCGCGCGGCCGCTCTACCGCTGAGCTACCCGGGGCACGAGTACCCGGGGGAGGATTCGAACCTCCGACCGACACCGCGGCGGGTGGTCAGACTGAGCCTCAGTCTCAGCTTCACGCCCGGGTCGCCCCGGACGCGCCCCCGCGCTCCAGCGGGGGAGCCCTGTTCAGTTGTAGAAGGTCAGTTGGAGAAGGTCGGCTGCAGGAGGCCGGCCGTGGGGGTCAGTTGTCGCGGCCGAACAGGTAGGCGAACACCGCGTCGCCCACCTTGCGGTCGGTGACCTCGATGCCGTTGGCCTCCTCGCGGGCGAACTTGACCGCCGCCTGCAGGCGCTCCACCCGGTCGCGCAGCTCGTTGACGCGCCGCGCGGGCATGGCGCCCGAGAACGACACCTTGGTCCACGTGCCCACGATGACGTCCTCGTGGTACATCTCCACCTGCGCCGGGTGCTTGTCGGTCGCCTCGTACAGCACGTGGCTGCGCGGGACCTTCTTGGTGCGCGCGGTCTCCACCGGCTCGCTGCGCCACACGTCCTGGCCCTCGTCGTAGGTCCAGGTCTCGGCGGGGTCCAGCACCGGCAGGCGGCTGATCAGCGTGTGCACCTCGGCCAGCTGCTTCTCCAGGAACAGCAGGTACGTCACCGGCACGTCCGACAGCAGCGTCCGCCCGTCGACCACCACGTCGGCGCGGGCGTCGCAGTTGGCCCAGTCCTTGGTGGCGACGACGTCGAACAGCCGGGTCAGCGACCGGGCCGCCTCGCGCAGCACGTCCTCGGCCTTGACCTGCACCTTGGTCGACTCGGGCGGCAGCGTCTCGCCCTCCTCGTCGCGCGGCCGGTAGGTGCGGGAAATACCGGACAGCAGCGCCGGCTTCTGCAGTTCGTGGTAGGCGTCCGACAGCTCGCGCTGCGTGCGCGACTTGACGCCCTTCTCCACGGCGATGATCTGGTTGAGCCTGGCCATGGGCCGGCGTCACCCCTCCCCGTTCGTGATCGCGTGCCACGGTACTCGGGGAGTGAAGGCGTCGCATGCCATTTTTCGGCTTATTCCGGCTTTATTGCGGCGGTGAGGCGCGCAACGAGAAGGCCCCTCCGGGTGTAGGGCGGAGGGGCCTTCCGTGCCGGCGAGCGGAGCCGGCCCGGCCCTCAGAGGTGAGCCTTACGCGGACTGAGGACCTTCGGGACGGGATCCCAGGGGCGAGACGAGGATCCCGGGCTGGCGGGAGTGCGGGGGCGTCCCCGCAGGGCCGTCAGTGGAACTGCTGCTCCTCGGTGGAGCCCTTCAGGGCGGTGGTGGAGGAGTCGGGGTTGATGGCGGTGCTGACCAGGTCGAAGTAGCCGGTGCCGGCCTCGCGCTGGTGCTTGACGGCCGTGAAGCCCTTCTCCACCGCGGCGAACTCGCGCTCCTGCAGGTCGACGTAGGCGGTCATGCCCTCGCGGGCGTAGGCGTGCGCCAGGTCGAACATGCCGTAGTTGAGCGCGTGGAAGCCCGCCAGGGTGATGAACTGGAACTTGAACCCCATGTGGCCCAGCTCGCGCTGGAACTTGGCGATGGTGGCGTCGTCCAGGTGCTTCTTCCAGTTGAACGACGGCGAGCAGTTGTAGGCGAGCATCTGGTCGGGGAACTCGGCCTTGACCGCCTCGGCGAACCGGCGGGCCTGCTCCAGGTCGGGCGTGCCGGTCTCCATCCAGATCAGGTCGGCGTACGGCGCGTAGGCCTTGGCGCGGGCGATGCACGGCTCGATGCCGTTGCGGACGCGGTAGAACCCCTCGGCGGTGCGCTCGCCGGTGATGAACTCGCGGTCGCGCTCGTCGACGTCCGTGGTGATCAGGGTCGCGGCCTCGGCGTCGGTCCGCGCGATGATCAGGGTGGGGACGTCCTCGATGTCGGCCGCCAGCCGGGCGGTGTTGAGCGTCTTGATGTGCTGGGAGGTCGGCACCAGCACCTTGCCGCCCAGGTGGCCGCACTTCTTCTCGGAGGCCAGCTGGTCCTCCCAGTGCACGCCCGCGGCACCGGCGGCGATCATGCCCTTCATCAGCTCGAAGGCGTTCAGCACGCCGCCGAAGCCGGCCTCGGCGTCGGCCACGATCGGGGCCAGGTAGTGCACGTCGCCCGACCCCTCCGACCACTGGACCTGGTCGGCGCGCAGCAGCGCGTTGTTGATCCGGCGGACCACGGCGGGCACCGAGTTGGCCGGGTAGATGCTCTGGTCGGGGTAGGTCTGCCCGGCCAGGTTGGCGTCGGCGGCGACCTGCCAGCCGGACAGGTAGATCGCCTTCAGCCCCGCCTTGACCTGCTGGACGGCCTGCATGCCGGTGAGCGCGCCGAGGGCGTGGACGTAGTCCTCCTCGTGCAGCAGCTTCCACAGGCGCTCGGCGCCGAGGCGGGCCAGGGTGTGCTCCTCGTGGACCGAGCCGCGCAGCCGGATCACGTCCTCGGCGGTGTAGGTGCGCTCGACGCCCTTCCACCGCTCGTCGGTCTCCCACCTGCGCTGGAGCTCCTCGGCGGCGCCCTTGAGGCGACTGTCGCTCATGATGTTGCCCTTCTGTGTCGTCCCCTGGGTGCTTGTTCCGACTATGCCCCCGGTGTCCGGCCTTGATGAACCGGCGGGTAGCAGAAGATGTGATGATTTTTCGCTAGTATGAAGCCATGACGACCTTGCGGTCAGAAGAATCTCTCAACTTGACGAGTGACGTAGACCTGGTGACGTTCGGGCAGCGGCTGCGCCACCTGCGCAAGGCCAGGGGGATGACGCTGTCGGACCTCGGCGACCGGGTCGGGCGCGCCCCGTCCCAGCTGTCGCTGCTGGAGAACGGGCGGCGCGAGCCCAAGCTGTCGCTGCTGCAGGCGCTCGCCGCCGCACTGGAGGTGCCGGTGGAGGAGCTGCTGCGCCGCCAGCCGCCCAGCCGCCGCGCCCAGCTGGAGATCGCCCTGGAGGAGGCGCAGCGCGACCCGCTGTACCGGTCGCTCGGCCTGTCCCACCTCAAGGTCAGCAAGCGGCTGCCCAACGAGGTGATCGAGCACATCCTCGCGCTGTACGGGGAGCTGCGGCGCGCCCGCACCAAGCCCACCGCCAGCCCCGAGGAGGCGCGCAAGGCCAACGCCGAGCTGCGCCGCCAGATGCACGAGCGCGGCAACTACTTCGGCGAGATCGAGCGGGTCGCCGCCCAGACCCTGGACGCGGTCGGCTACCGGGGCGGCGCGGTGTCCCAGGGCGTGCTGATGGCGCTGGTGAGCCACTTCGGGTTCGAGCTGCGCTACGTCCAGGACCTGCCGCGGTCGGTCCGGTCGATCACCGACCTGCGCAACCGGCGCATCTACCTGGAGCGCGAGCAGCTGGGCATGCACACCCCCCGCACGATCCTGCTGCAGACGCTCGGGCACATCGCGCTCGACCACGAGGTGCCCCGCGACTTCGGCGACTTCCTGCGCCAGCGGGTGGAGGCCAACTACTTCGGCGCCGCCGTGCTGGTGCCCGAGCGCTCGGTCGTGCCGTTCCTGCAGGAGGCCAAGGCGGCCCGGGAGCTGTCGGTGGAGGACCTGGCCGACGTGTTCTCGGTGTCCTACGAGATGGCCGCGCACCGCTTCACCAACATGGCCACCCACCACCTCGGCCTGCAGCTGCACTTCACCAAGAACGACGAGAACGGCACGATCTACAAGGCGTACGCCAACGACGGCCTGGTGTTCCCGCAGGACGAGAGCGGCGCGATCGAGGGGCAGCGGATGTGCCGCCAGTGGGCGGGCCGCCACGTGTTCCAGACCGCCGACCGGTTCTCGGTCTACTACCAGTACACCGACACCCCCACGGGCACCTACTGGTGCCTGTCGCACATCGACCCCAGCCACGAGCGCGACTTCGCGATCACGCTGGGCGTGCGGTACGAGGACTCGCGCTGGTTCCGCGGCCGGGAGACCACCAACCGGCACCGCTCCGCCTGCCCGGACGGCGACTGCTGCCAGCGTCCGCCCGCCGAGCTGGCCGAGCGCTGGGAGGGCATGGCCTGGCCGTCGGCGCGGGCGCACTCGCACGTGCTGTCGGTGCTGCCGCCCGGCGCGTTCCCCGGCGTGGACGAGGCCGACGTCTACGCCTTCCTCGACCGCCACGCCGCCGGATGACCGGTGTGTTGTCGGGCTGTTAACTCTTCGGGTCGGCTGCCGCAAGGGTGTTCCAACGGCGGGTGAACTGCGGTGAGCTGGCGTTCTGCAGGTCAGTGGAGGCCCGCGCCGGGCTCCGCCGGGGGACGGGGGCCGTCCTCCGCGACACCGAGACGGCCTGCGGAAGGGAGGACGCGTGCTGCCTGAGGTCGCGTCGTGGCTGCGCCGCCGGACCAGCGCGTCGGCGCAGTGGCCGCTGGAGACCCTGCTCGCCGCCAAGGGCGGCACCCGGATCAGCGTCGTGCTGCCCGCGCGCGACGAGGAGGCGACGGTCGGCGCGATCGTCACCGCCATCCGGGAGGACCTGGTCGACCGGGCGCCGCTGGTGGACGAGATCGTGGTGATCGACTCGCGGTCGACCGACCGGACCGCCGAGGTGGCGGCCGCCGCGGGCGCCGACGTGGTGGCCCAGGACTCGGTGCTGCCCGGGCACGGCCGCATGTCCGGCAAGGGCGAGGCGCTGTGGAAGTCGCTGGCCGTCACCACCGGGGACGTGCTCGTCTTCGTGGACGCCGACCTGCGCGGCTTCACCTCGTCCTACGTCACCGGGCTGCTCGGCCCGCTGCTCACCGATCCCGCCGTGGGCTATGTCAAGGGCTGCTACGACCGTCCGCTGCTCACCGGGGACCGCCCGGTCGAGGGCGGCGGCGGCCGGGTCACCGAGCTGGTCGCCCGCCCGCTGATCAACCTGCACTGGCCGCTGCTGGCCGGGGTGATGCAGCCGCTGGGCGGCGAGTACGCCGGGCGGCGGGAGCTGCTGGAGCGGCTGCCGTTCGTCACCGGCTACGGCGTGGAGCTCGGGCTGCTGCTGGACGTGTACCAGCAGGCGGGCCTGGACGCGATCGCGCAGGTGGACCTGGGCCGGCGGGTGCACTCGCACCAGAGCACCGAGGCGCTGGGCGCCATGTCCGGGCAGATCCTGCTCACCGCGTGGTCGCGGCTGCAGCGGCACGGCCGGATGATGCCGCTGGAGGCCCCGGCGACCGCGCTCGCCCAGTTCCGCCGCGGCGCCGGCGGCCACGACGTGCGGGTCAGCGACGTCGGCGTGGGCGAGCGCCCGCCCATGATCGAGGTCCCCGAGTACGCCGAGGGGCGGCGCTCCCTGCTCTCCTGACCTCCGGGGCCCCGGGCAACGGCGCCCCGGGTTCCGGCGCACCGCGAACCGGCGTCCGCCACCGGCCGAAGGCGGCGGGCGCCGGTTCCGTTATGCCCTCGGCCTGCATGGACTCCGCGAGGCCCTTTCCCGCCGCGCCCGGCGCCGCGATGGCGCGGGTCGCCCGGCGGTGTGAGTCCCGCCACGGGTGTTACCGGTGGTAACCCAAAGCTGCTACCGTTGGTAACAGAAGATATTGGAGAAAGGGTCAATAAGATGACGAGTGCCGAGGCCGCACCGTTCTCCCTGGAGCCCGGCGAGGACATCCGCCAGGTGCGGGACTGGGTGCACGAGTTCGCCCGCGACGTGGTGCGCCCCGCCGCCGAGGAGTGGGACGAGCGCGAGGAGACCCCCTGGCCGATCATCCAGGAGGCGGCCAAGATCGGCCTGTACTCGCTGGACTTCTTCGCCACCCAGTGGCTGGAGCCGACCGGCCTGGGCATCCCGGTCGCGTTCGAGGAGCTGTTCTGGGGCGACGCGGGCATCGCGCTGTCGATCGTGGGCACCGGCCTGGCCGCCGCCTCGGTCGCCGCCACCGGCACCCCCGAGCAGGTCGGCGAGTGGGTGCCGCAGATGTTCGGCACCGCCGACGAGGTGAAGCTGGGCGCGTTCTGCGCCTCCGAGCCCGACGCCGGCAGCGACGTGGGCTCCATCCGCACCCGCGCGGTCTACGACGAGGCCAAGGACGAGTGGGTGCTCAACGGCACCAAGACCTGGGCCACCAACGGCGGCATCGCCAACGTGCACGTCGTCGTCGCCTCGGTGCACCCCGAGCTGGGCTCGCGCGGGCAGGCCAGCTTCATCGTCCCGCCGGACACCCCCGGGCTGCGGCAGGGCCAGAAGTTCCGCAAGCACGGCATCCGCGCCTCGCACACCGCCGAGGTGATCCTGGAGGACGTGCGCATCCCCGGCCGGCTCATCGTCGGCGGCAAGGAGCGCTTCGACGAGCGGATCGCCCGCGCCCGCGAGGGCAAGCGCACCAAGGGCCAGGCCGCGCTCAAGACGTTCGAGACCACCCGCCCGGCCGTGGGCGCGATGGCGCTGGGCGTGGCCCGCGCCGCCTACGAGTACGCGCTGCAGTACGCGTGCGAGCGCGAGCAGTTCGGCAAGAAGATCGGCGAGTTCCAGGCCATCGCGTTCAAGCTGGCCGACATGAAGACCCGGATCGACGCCGCCCGGCTGCTGGTGTGGCGGGCCGCGTGGATGGCGCGCGCCGGGCACGACTTCACCAACGCCGAGGGGTCCATGGCCAAGCTGATGGCCAGCGAGACGGCCGTGCACGTCACCGAGGAGGCCATCCAGATCCTCGGCGGCAACGGCTACACCCGCGAGTACCCGGTGGAGCGCATGCACCGCGACTCCAAGATCTTCACGATCTTCGAGGGCACCAGCGAGATCCAGCGCCTGGTCATCGGCCGCGCCGTCACCGGGCTGCCGATCCGCTAGGGGCCAGCCGCCGGGCCCCGCGCCGGGCCCGGGCCGGGCTCGCCCGCGCCGCCCGCGCCGTCCGCTCGGGGCGGGC
>NZ_BAABDO010000086.1:0-28694 GCF_039539665.1 Actinomadura keratinilytica | reverse complement strand
CCGTGCGCGCCGCAGCGGACGCGGACGGCGGACGCCCCGCGAACGCCTGACGCGGTGCGCGCGCCGGGCCCGCGGGCCGGGCGCCGCCTGTGGTCCGGGCACCATGGTCGTGCCACATCTCCCCGAAAGCACCGGGGAAGCGTTACACGGGTGCACGGCGGCGTGCCCGGGCTCTTCGGCGGGGTTTACCGAGCCGAAAGCCGCGCTTCACCGGCGGCACAACCGGCCGCGGCCATCCGTCCGCGTTGGACCGTCCGCGCGTGGAATGTCCGCTACCGCAGCCGGGGAAGCACCTGGTCGCGGTAGAACTCGAAGAACCCGTCGGGTTCGCCGATCTGGTTGATGTAGATCTCGTCGAAGCCGGCCTCGACGTACGGGCGGAGCGCGGCGGCGTGCCGTTCCGGGTCGGGGCCGCACGGCACGTTGGCGCGGACCGCGTCCTCGGTGACGAGCCGGCCGATCTGCTCGAAGTGCCGCGGCGTCGGCAGGATCTGCGTGGCCTCGCCGTCGATCCAGTCGCTGCGGCTCAGCCGGTGGGCGATCTTGACGGCCTGTCCCTCGTCCTGCCCCCAGCACGCCTTCAGGCCGGCCTGCATGGGCTTGCCGTGCCCGCCGGCGCCGCGGAACGCCTGGACCAGGTCCGGGTCGGGCTTGACCGTCATGAAGCCGTCGGCGATGCGGCCGGCCAGCGACGCGGCCCGCTCGCCGAACCCGGACAGGTAGACGGGCGGGGGCGCGTCCGGCAGCGTGTAGAGCCGGGCGGTGTCCACGCGGAAGTGCCGACCGCGGTGGGTGATCTGGCGGCCGCCGAACAGCGCCCGGATGACCTCCACGGCCTCCTCCAGCATCTCCAGGCGCTCGGCGGCGGGCGGCCAGGGCGCGCCGGTGATGTGCTCGTTCAGCGCCTCCCCGCTGCCGAGCCCGAGCCGGAACCGGCCGTTCAGCAGCATCTGGCTGGTGGCGGCGGCCTGCGCCACGATCGCCGGGTGGATCCGGACGGTCGGGCAGGTGGCCGCCGTGGTGACCGGCAGCGACACGGCCTGCGACAGCGCGCCGATCACCGACCAGACGAACGAGCTGTGGCCCTGCTCGTCCAGCCACGGATGGAAGTGGTCGCTGATCCACAGCGCTTCGAACCCGGCCTCCTCGGCCAGCCGCGCCTGCCGGACCAGCTCCGCGGGTTCGTGCTCCTCGCAGGCCAGGAAGCAGCCGAAGGTCGTCATGGACGCGTCCCCCCCTTCGCCTGGACGCCCGGGCGCCGGTCCCGCGGCCCCTCAGCGGGCGCGGGCGCCCTCGCGCAGCCGCGCGGGATCGACCTCGCGGGACGGCCGGCGCCGCAGGTACTCGGTCTCCAGCTGGTTCATCCGCCGCGTGTGCTCGCCGAACGCCTGGGCGGCCGCGTGCCGCAGGGCGTCCATCCGGGTCGCGTAGAGGTGCCCCAGTTCCCGCAACAGGTCCTGGTCGCTGAGCGCGCTGGGTGGGATTCCGGTCGCCATGACGCCAATCCTCAAGATCGTCCGATGTGCGTATCTGACGCCTACCCGACCGCAGCGCGGCAAACATGCCCGCGGCGTCCCGGAGGCTCAGGCCGGATGCGCCGTGATCATGCGGATGTCGAGCCGCCCGTCGTCCAGATGCCGCCGGGGATCGGCGGCAGCGGCACGCCGTGCCGCAGCACCGCGACGGCCGATTCGGCGGCCGTGGGCGCCGGCGCCCCGCCGGCGTCGCCGCCCGTCCCCGACCCGGCGTTCGCCGCCGCCACCGCGCCGCGCCCCTCCGGGTGGGCCTCGACGTGCTCCGCGGCGGTGCGGGCCGCCCCGCGCCACCGGCGGGCGCGCGGGCCGCATCAGCCGCGTGCCGAGCCCGGCCGCCAGGCCGATGCCCAGGCCCGCCAGCACGTCCCCGGGGTAGTGCGCCCCGGTGTAGACGCGGGAGAACGCCACGGCGCCGGCGGTGAGCGCGACCGGCGCGGCCACGTCGGCCGGCGCCTCCAGCGCCACGCCCGTCGCGAAGGCGGCCGCCGCCGCCGAGTGGCCGGACGGGAACGCGGGCGAGGTCGGCAGCCGGACCCGGAGCGGCACCGGCGGCACCAGGTCCGCGACCGGGCGGCGGCGCCGGAAGGCGTGCTTGCCGACCAGGTTCACCGCCGGGGCGGCCACCGCGATCGCGATCGCGCCGCGCAGCCCGGCGCGCCGCAGCCGCGCCCGCCGGGTCAGGGCGAGCGCCCCGGCCGCGGTGAACCACAGCACCCCGTGGTCGGCGGCCCGCGACAGGCCGGGCAGCACGTACTCCAGGCCGGGCAGCCGGGCGGCGGCGACCCGGTCGAACGCCCGCCGGTCCAGCCGGTGCAGGGCGCGCCACAGCGGGCCCCGGAAGACGGCCCGCCGCCGGGTCATCCCGCCGCCGCGCACGTCGACCGCGGCCTCCGCCGCCCGTCCAGGCGTGGTGCGGTGATTCGCCTGCATGCCCGGGGTATCCCCGAGGAGTCGGACATGATTCCCAAAGATCTCAAATCAGGGGTTTCATGCGCGCGATCGTCCCGCACAGGAGGCGGACTGCAATAGGCTTCCCGGCATGAGTCACCCGGAACGGCTCAGCTCCCCGGGTGGCGAGCCGGTCGGCACCATCACGGACCCTTCCCAGGTGAACGGACGGGTCGGTGAGTCCCTGGCCGAGTTCGCCAAACGGCACGGGCTGACACGCAGCGCCGCCCGCCCCCCGCTGCGCGCATACGTCCAGGAGTTGTGGCAGCGCCGGACGTTCATCTGGGCGTTCGCCTCGGCCAAGACGGCCTCCACCTACTCCGCCTCGCGCCTGGGCCAGCTGTGGCAGGTGCTCACACCGCTGCTGAACGCCGCCGTCTACTACCTGGTCTTCGGCGTGCTGCTGCAGACCAACCGCGGCATCGACAACTTCACCGCCTACCTGATCACGGGCGTCTTCGTCTTCACCTTCACCCAGCGGTCGCTGACCGCCGGGGCCAAGTCGGTCGGCAACAACCTGTCGCTGATCCGGGCGCTGCACTTCCCGCGCGCCTCGCTGCCGTTCGCCTACGTGATCATGGAGCTGCAGCAGCTGCTGATCTCCATGGCGGTGCTGCTGGTGATCGTGCTGGCCACCGGCGAGCTGCCCACCCTGCACTGGCTGCTGGTCGTTCCGGTGCTCATGCTCCAGCTGCTGTTCAACGTGGGCATCAGCCTGGCCGTCGCCCGCCTGGGGGCGTTCGTGCGCGACATCCAGCAGCTGCTGCCGTTCATCACCCGGACGTGGCTCTACTTCTCGGGTGTGTTCTTCTTCATCCCGAGGATGGTGCAGCGGTTCAACGAGAACGGCCACGCCTGGATCGGGCACATCCTGGAGGCCAACCCCGGCGCGGTCTACATCGAGCTGATGCGCACCGCGCTGATCAGCAGCTTCCGGCAGGACCTCATCCCCTACGACCCCAACTACGCCCGCCTGTGGCTGTAC
This sequence comes from Actinomadura keratinilytica, assembly GCF_039539665.1. Classification (NCBI taxonomy): domain Bacteria; kingdom Bacillati; phylum Actinomycetota; class Actinomycetes; order Streptosporangiales; family Thermomonosporaceae; genus Actinomadura; species Actinomadura keratinilytica. Next base: position 25,226 of record NZ_BAABDO010000086.1, on the reverse strand, counting down.
GCGGTGCTGTGGGCCCTCGTCGCCTTCGTCGGCGGGTTCTGGTACTTCTACCGTGCGGAGGAGAGGTACGGCCGTGGCTAAGGCGCTGAAAGAGAAGATCGCGGTGAACGGTGCGCAACCCGAGGTGGTCATCGACCCCACCCGCGAGCCCATCGTCGTGGTGGACGGCCTGCACATCGTCTACCGGGTCTACAGCGCCGGCGGCGGCAAGGGCACGGCGGCGACCGCCCTGCTGCGCATCCTGCGGCGGGAGAACCGGCCGCAGATGAAGGAGGTGCACGCGGTCCGCGGGGTGTCGTTCATCGCCTACCGGGGCGACGCCATCGGCGTGATCGGCACCAACGGCTCGGGCAAGTCGACGCTGCTCAAGGCGATCGCGGGGCTGCTGCCCCCGGCCCGCGGCGCCGTCTACACCGACGGGCAGCCGTCCCTGCTCGGCGTCAACGCGGCCCTCATGCGCGACCTGTCGGGTTCGCGCAACATCATCCTGGGCTGCCTGGCCATGGGCCTGTCCCAGGAGGAGACCAAGAAGCGCTACGACGAGATCGTCAAGTTCGCCGACCTCAAGCCGGGCTTCATCGACTACCCGATGTCGACCTACTCGTCCGGCATGGGGGCCCGGCTGCGCTTCGCCATCGCCGCGGCCCGCACCCACGACGTGATGCTCATCGACGAGGCGCTGGCCACCGGCGACGCCAAGTTCAAGCGGCGCAGCAAGGCCAAGATCGACGAGCTGCGCAAGCACGCCGGCGCGGTGTTCCTGGTCGCCCACAACCTCGACGTGATCGAGGAGACCTGCAACCGCGTCATCTGGCTGGACGAGGGCCGCATCAAGATGGACGGCGACCCGCAGACGATCCTCTCCGCCTACACCGAGGCCACCGGCAAGTAGCCGGCCACGGCGAACGATCTTCGCGGACGGGCCGGGTGCGCCCCCGGCCCGTAAGCGTGTCCGGGGCCGTGATCCGCTCCGGGTTCCGGGCGGCGTGTTGCGGGCGGTGCGCCTCCCGCGGCGGGCACCCCTGGTACAGATGGGGTCGGGAAACGGATCAACCGATGAGGAGGTCGCATGGCCGCCAAGCCACCGCTTCCGTACGATTACCTGCCGCAGGTGCCGTCGTTCACGCTGACCAGCGACGACATCGCCGAGGGGCAGCGGCTGGGCGAGGAGCACGTGTTCGACGACTGGGGCTTCACCGGCGGCAACCGGTCGCCCCAGCTGAGCTGGTCCGGCTTCCCCGCCGAGACCCGCGGCTTCGCCGTCACCTGCTTCGACCCCGACGCGCCCACCGGCAGCGGCTTCTGGCACTGGGTGCTGTTCGACATCCCCGCCGACGTCACGTCGCTGCCCACCGGCGCGGGCACCGCGGACGCCAAGGTCGGCGTGCACGCCCGCAACGACTACGGCATCAAGGCCTACGGCGGGAGCGCCCCGCCGCCCGGCGACCCGCACCGCTACGTGTTCGCCGTGCACGCCCTGGACGTCGAGTCGCTGGGCGTGGACTCCGACGCCTCGCCCGCCGTGGTCGGCTTCAACATCACCGCCCACACCCTGGCCCGCGCCACGATCGTCGCGCTGTACGGGGTCGAGAGCTCCTGACCGCTCCCTGACGTGGAGAGCCCCGGTGAGGGGCTCTCCACGCGGTCTCCGGGCCGTCAGCGCGGGGACGCGGGGTCGGGGCGGCAGAGCAGCTGCCCCGCGGCCGAGGCGAGCAGCCCCCGCTCGCGCGATCGTCGGCGGCGAGCCACACCAGCGCCTCGGCCACCGCGGCGCCGTCCTGCCGCATGGAGCACCGCGGCGACTCGGCGCGTCGCGCGCGGCGCAGGGTCGTCACGTGGATGTCGACGGGGGCGAACCGCCCCACGGAAAGGAAATGGCACGACGCCGACGCGACGCGGGGCGGGGCGCCATGCGCCAGGGCCACCCGCACCAGAATCGCCGTCGCGTAACCGCCGTGCGGCCCCCACACGGGCCATTCGGGGGACAGTTCGGCGGTGTAATGGCGGTTCTCGGCGGACAGGGCGGTCACGGCGGCGGCAACGGCGAGATATCCCATGCCGTTCAGTGGCCGGTGGCGCCGTCGATGCGTTCGCGCAGCAGATCGGCATGGCCGTTGTGGCGCGCGTATTCCTGGATCATCGTCGTGTAGACGAACCGCAGGTTCATCTCCACCCCGCGGCGCGGATCGACGAACGTCTCGTCCAGGGGGCGTCCGGCGGTCGTCCGGCGGACGGCCTCGATCTCGGCGAGATAGGCGGCGTAGTCGGCCTCGGCGTCGGCGCCGTCGACGGTGAACTCGGCGTCCATGTCGTCGTCGGTGACGTAGAGGTATCCGGGCCGTTCACCGGCGAAGCGGTAGCGGAACCAGTCGCGTTCCACTTCCGCCATGTGGCGGACGAGGCCGAGCAGCGTGAGGTCCGACGGTTCGGCCGCGCGCGTTTTCAGCTGCTCTTCGGTGAGGCCGCCGCATTTCCACAAGAGCGTCTGCCGGTGGAAGTCGAGCCAGGAGTCGAGCAGTGCGCGTTCGTCCCCGGCCGCATGCCGTGTCCAGCCGCGTTCCGGCACGACTTCCGGTGCCACCCATCCCATCGCGCCATTATCGGCACGCGGACGCGGCCCGGCCATCGCATTTTCCGCCGTCCGCCGGGCTTGGCCGGGTGCGGCCGTCCGCCGCCCGTTTCCGCGGGTCGTCGTCCCGGGCCGCCGGCGGCCCGGGACGGCCCGGTCAGCCGGGCGCCTGCCCCGCGGCCACGGCCTTGACGTCCTCGGTGGTCAGCGGCCGCCCGCCGACGCCCCAGGAGCCGCTCGCGACGTCCTCGACGATCACCAGGGTCAGCGGGCGCATGTTCTCGCCCTCGACGGCGACCATCGCGTCGGTCAGCCGCCGCACGATCTCGGCCTTCTGCTCCGCGCTGAACACGCCCTCGATCAGCTTCACATTGATCAGCGGCATCCGTCCGCCCCCCTCGGTCCGCGCGGCGGCGCCGCACCGTCGCGACACCACTGCCGTATCCGGCGCCCGCCGACTCAACCCTCCGGCGCGGCGCGGGCGGGCTCAGGTGAGCAGCCAGCCCCCGTCGACGGTGAGGTTGACGCCGTTGACGCCGCGGTTGCGCAGCAGGAACGCGACCGCGTCGACCACGTCGTCCATGGTGGCGAGGCGTCCGCCGGGCGTGCGGGAGACGACGGCGTCGAGGGGCTTGTCGTGCCAGTACGGGCTGTCGCCGATGATGCCCGGGTGCACCGCGTTGACGCGGATCGGCGCCAGCTCCACGGCCAACGTGTGGACGAGCCCCACCACGGCGCCGTTGACGGCGGACACCATCGTCGACCCCGGGTAGGGGCGGTCCTTGGCCAGGCCGCCGAACAGGACGACCGCCCCGTCGCGGCTGATACGCGGCAGCAACGCGTGGACGACCTCGGTGTAGCCGACGAGCTTGAGCGTGGCCAGGCGCTGCGCGTCGTCCAGCCGGTAGTCGGCGGCGGTGTTGCTGTCGCGCTCGATCGCCGTCAGCACCACGTGGTCCACATGCTCCACGTCGGCGAGCGCGGGGGCGATCTCGGCCGGGCGGGCCAGGTCCAGGGCGAGGCTCCGGACGCCGTCGCCGATCTCCTTGGCGGCGGTGGCGGCGCGGGACGCGTCCCGCCCCGTGATGATCACCTCGGCGCCGGTGGCGGTGTGGTGCCGGGCGATCTCGCGGCCGATGCCGGAGGTGCCGCCCACGATCAGGATGGTCGTCATGAGGTCACTCCTTCGCCGCGCAGCGGCTCTCAGTCGCGGATGGATCCACAGGAATGGCGCGAAGGCGGTTGCGGTGCCCGGGTCTCCAGCCGACGGACGCGGCCGGGGCCCGCGTCGGTGAACGAGGGCACGCAGCCCGCGCCCGCCCCGCGGTCAGCGCCGGTCACCTCCACTTCTACACCTTTAATCAAGTATTAGTGAACACGTTTGTCAATACAGGCTTAACACTTGTACGCTCTGCCCGGAGGGGATGGCCGATGTCGATTCCGCCGGTGGGCGCGCGCATCCGCGAGGAGCGCCTCAAGCGCGGCGTGACGCTGCGCGCCCTGGCGCGCGCGGTCGGGGTGTCCGCGAGCATGGTGTCGCAGATCGAGACGGGCAAGAGCCAGCCGTCCGTCAGCACCCTCTACGCCATCACCCAGGCCCTGGGCATCTCCCTGGAAGACGTCTTCGACGCCGCCCCCCAACCCGCGCCGCCCGCCCCCACCGACCCGCGTCGCGACGGAACCGCAGCCGCGCCGCGCGGGCCGGCCGGCGTCTGCCTGGGCGGCGCGGTCCCGCAGCCGGACGGGGCCGCCGGCGCCGAGAACGCGACGCCCCCTGCGGCCGAGGCGCCCGGCCCGGGGCCGGTGATGCGGCACGGGGAACGCGAAGTGCTGGAGCTGGAGTCGGGGGTGACGTGGGAACGGCTGGGGCACGTCCCCGGCACGAACGTGGACTTCCTGCTCGTCACCTACGCCCCGGGCGGGTCGTCGTCCGCGTCCGGCAAGCTCATGCGCCACGGCGGAGTCGAGCACGGGTACCTCATCCAGGGGGAACTGACCCTGACGCTGGGCTTCGACACCCACCGGATGCGGCCGGGCGACTCGGTGTCGTTCCCGTCGGTCACGCCGCACCGCTACCACAACGACGGCGACATCCCCGCGGCGGGCGTCTGGTTCGTGCACGAGACCGAGGCCCCCTGGCCGCCGACATGTTAACCGGGAGCGGACAAGGAGCGGACATGGACATCGGCTGGATCGGAACGGGCCGCATGGGCACCGCCATGGCCGAACGCCTGGCCGATGCCGGTGCGGCCCTGACCGTCTGGAACCGCACCCTCGCCAAGGCCGAGCCGCTGCGCGACCGCGGCGCGGCCCTCGCCGGCTCGCCCGCCGAACTGCGCGGCAAACCGGTCGTGTTCACCATGCTCAGCGACGACGCGGCCCTCGAAGCCGTGCTGACGGGCGACGACGGGCTGCTCACCGGCATCGGCCCGGTGCCGGACGTCGTCGTCGACTGCTCGACGGTGTCGCCGGAGACGTCGGCCGCCGCCCGCCGGGCGTGCGCCGACCGGGGAGCGGCGTTCCTCGCCGCGCCGGTCAGCGGCAACCCCGGCGCCGTCCGCTCGGGGCGGCTCGCCATCGCCGTGTCGGGGCCCCGGGACGCCTACGACCGCGTGGCGCCCCTGCTCGCCCGCATCGGCGGCTCGGTGAGCTACATGGGCGACGGCGACTCCGCCCGCCTGGTGAAGATCGCGCACAACCTGCTGCTGGGCGTGCTGACGCAGGGCCTGGCGGAGATCACCGTGCTGGCGGAGAAGGGCGGCGTCCCCCGCCACGCCGTGCTGGAATTCCTCAACAGCAGCGTGCTGGGCTCGGTGTTCACCCGCTACAAGACCCCCGCGTTCGTCAACCTCGACTTCACGCCCACCTTCACCCCGCCGCTGCTGAACAAGGACTTCGACCTGGGCCTGTCGGCGGCGCGGACCCTGGACGTCCCCATGCCGGTCGTCGAACTGACGGCGCGGCTCGTCCGGTCCCTCGTGGACGCCGGCCACGTCGACGAGGACTTCGCCGTCCTGCTCGCCCAGCAGGCCGCCGCGGCCGGTGTGGAACTCGCCCCGGAGAACGCCACCGTGGACGACGGCCTCGGCAGCTGACCGCGCCCGCGGTTCGCAGGGGCCGCGCCGTCACGGGAGGTGGGGGGCCATCAGCAGGGTGGCGTGGTCGACGACGGCGTCCAGGTCGTCGCCCAGGCTGCCGGCCAGCCACTGCTGGGCGAGCTCCACCATCGCACCGGTGAACATGGCGGCCCCCACCCGCGCCAGGCGCGGATCGACGGCGGGGCGCGTCCGGGCCTCCTGGTCCAGCACCTCGTCCATCAGCGCGGTCTGCGTGGCCTGCCTGCGGGCGGCCAGCACGGGGTTGGCGCGGGCCTCGGTGAACAGCACCCGGCCCCGGCGCGGGTCGGCCGAGCTGAAGTCCAGCACGGTGCGGATGCCGGCCCGGGTGCGTTCCGCGAGGTCGTCGCCGGCCGCCTCCAGCGCCGCCAGGAGCCGTTCGGACAGCTCCGCGGCGACCCTGTCGTAGACGGCGCCGAGCAGTTCGCCGGTGTCGGAGAAGCTTTCGTAGAAGTAGCGGGCGTGCAGGTTGCAGGCGCGGCACACCGCGCGCACCGACACCCCCGCCTCGCCCTGGGTGCCGAACAGCTCGAACGCCGCCTCCACCAGCCGGGCGCGGCGCTCGTCGCGCCGGGCGGCCAGGGGGACGCCCGCCCAGCGGGTCGCCGCGGTCTGCGTCTCGTTCGCCACCGGCCCAGCCTATCCGCGCAAATCTGGCTACACCTGTGGCCAGAATTGCCCTACTCTGGATACACCTGTAGCCAGACTTGGGAGCCGGCCATGATCACCCTGCCCCACCGCAAGCTCGCCCGGACCCTCGCCGCACGCCTCGAACGCCACTTCGACACCCAGGTGCGATCCCGCTTCTTCAGAGGACTCGAATTCGCCACCCCCGAGGGCGACCCGGGCTGGTTCGGCCCCGGCAGCGCGGTGTGGTACGTGCACTCCCACACGCCGCTGCTGTCCTTCGGGCTGGCGTGCGCGGCCTTCCTGGAAGGCCTCGACCCCAGCATCTACTGGATGGGCGTCCAGCACTCCCGGCTCACCGCCAGGGGCTCCGACGGCAAGCCGACCGGCGAGATCGACCCCGAAGGGGCCGCCGTGCGGTTCGGGCACTCGCTGTCGTTCTTCATCGGCACCGCCTACGGCTCCACCGCGACCGCCGAACGCCTCGCCAGGACCGTGCGCGCCATGCACCACACGGTCAAGGGCACCCGCCCCGACGGCCTCCCCTACGACGCCGACGACCCCCAGTGGCTGCGCTGGAACTACGCCACCGTCGTATGGGGGCTGGCCACCGCGCACGAGCGCTACCACCCCCGTCCGCTGCGCGGCAAGGACCTGGACCGCTACTACGGCGAGTTCGTCCGCGTCGGCCACGCGCTCGGCGGCACGGACCTGCCCACCACCAAGGCCGAGACCCTCGGATGCCTCAAGGAGGCCCTGCCCCGCCTGGCCGTCACCCCCGGCCACGCCGCCCGCACCGGGCCGAACCTGCGCGACACCTCCACCACGCTGCTCACCGGCCCGTTCATGGACTGGGCCATCCGCGACACCCTTCCGGACTGGGCCGCCCGGATGGTCATGCACCGGCCGCCCAACCCCGTCGAGCGGGAGGCCCGCCGCGCCGCCCTGCGGCTGCTGTTCAACGGCGCCCAGTCCCTCATCGGCCCGATCAAGGAGTTCCGCCAGGCGCAGGCCAGGGTCGCCGGCGGCACGACCGGCGCCCCCACCGCGCCCGCCTACAAGCCGGGCACCGACCCGGCCCGCACCCGCGATGAGGCCGAGGCCATGGCCTGACCGCCCGCCGTGCTCAGGGGCCGACGTCCTCATCCGGGCCGGCACCGCCGGCGGCGATGAGGGCGTCGGCCAGCCGGGTGCGCCGGTACAGCACGGCGCGTCCGGTGCGGGTCTTGGTCACCAGGCCGGAGGCGGTCAGGACGGCGAGGTGCCCGGCGGTGCCGCCGAGGCTGGCGTCCAGCCGCGCGGCGAGCTGCGTCGTGGTGGCGGGGGCGGCCAGGGCGAGCAGGAGGCGGGCGCGCGTGCGGCCGAGCAGGCGGCCGAGGGCGTCGGGCGGCGGGGGCGGACGGCTCTCCCAGAGCGCGGCCAGGCCGCGCGCGCGGTAGAAGAGGGTGTTGGGCCAGTCGCGTTCGAGCTGGGCGCCGAGGTCGGAGAAGACCGTGGGGACGAACAGCAGGCCCGCCCCGGCCAGGCGGTAGCGGCCGGAGGCGAGCAGGCCCGCCAGTTCGATGACGCCGCGGTCGGCCCGCCAGCGGACGCGGGGCGACAGGTCGTCCAGGGCGGCGCCCCAGCCGTAGGTGGCCAGGCGCCCGGCGCGGTAGACCAGGTCCTGGTCGAGGATCGCGCGCAGGACGGGCCAGTCGGGGGCGATCAGGGCCGTCCAGACCTTCTCCAGGGCGGCCGCCAGCAGGTCCACCATGTCGGGGGCCGACAGGACGGCGCGCACCTGCGGGTCGGGGTCGGGCAGTCCCGCGAGATTGCGGTCGATCTCGGCGCGGGCCAGGTCGGGCGGGGTGGCGCGGACCTGCGCCAGCTGCTCGCCGATGGCGGGGTTCGGGCGGTTCGGGGGCGGGGAGACGAAGTCGGCGACGTAGCCGCGGTTGCGCCCCAGGTGCGCCAGGGCGCGCACGGCTGGGTCGTCCATGAGCCCGGCGAACGCCGTACGGGCGCGGGACGCCCATGACCGCAGGTGGCCGGGCGGGACGCGGCCGACGAGGACGCCGAGGGCGGTGTGCACCTCGATCAGCGGGGCGAGGGCGAAGCGGCTGGCCGCGATGTCCCCCGGGCCGACCTCGATTTCGATCATCGTTTCGCTCCTGAGCGAAACGTTAGCCCCTGCGAGGACGCGTCGTGACGATCGCTCGCATGTCGTATCGCGCGGTCTTCGGGGTCGGCGAGTTCCGGGTGCTGTTCGCGCTGCACGCGCTGTTCGTCGTGGGCGACGCGGTGCGGATGCTCGGGCTGTCGGTCCTGGTGTACGAGGAGACGGGGTCGGCGCTGGTGTCCGCCCTGGCCTACGGGGCGGGGATGCTGCCGTACGTGGTCGGCGGCGCGTTCCTGCTGTCGCTGGCCGACCGGGTGCCGCCGCGGCCGCTGCTGGTGGGCTTCCACGTGCTGCGGGCGGGGGTGACGGCCCTGCCGGCGCTGGGTCTGCCGCCGGCGGCGGCGATCGCGGTGACGGCGGCGGCCGGGCTGTTCGCTCCGGTGGCGACGGCCGCGGTGACGGCCGTGCTGCCGGACCTGCTGCCCGGTGACGGCTATGTGCTGGGCCGGTCGGTGTTCACGATGACGGCGGCGGGGGCGCAGATCGGCGGGCATGCGGTGGGCGGACTGCTGCTGCTGGCGGTCGGCCCGGAGGGCGCGCTGTGGCTGGCGGCGGGCAGTTCCCTTCTGGCGGCGGCGGGCGCGCGGGCGGGGGTGCGCCGGCGGCCGCCGAGGAAGGCCGCGGACGGCGCGTCGGTGCGGGAGACGTGGCGGGTCAACCGACTGCTGCTGGCCGACCGCGGGACGCGGGGGCTGCTGCTCGCCCAGTGGCTGCCGATCTCGCTGGCGGTCGGGTCCGAGGGCGTGGTGATCCCGTACACGGCGCATCTGGGGCGCCCGGACGCGGCGGGCGCCGTCCTCGCCTCCTTCGCCGCCGGGATGCTGGCGGGCAACCTGGTGGTCGGGCGTGCGCGCGACCGGGAGCGGCTCGCGCCGCCCCTGGCGGCCGCGATGGGCCTGCCGCTGCTGGGGTTCGCGGCGCGGCCGGGCGTGGCGGCGGCGTGCGTTCTGGCGGCGCTGGCGGCGTTCGGGCTGAGCTACGAGCTGGGCCTGCAGCGCAGGTTCCTGGACGCGGTGCCGCAGGACGTGCGCGGCCAGGCGCTCGGTCTGGCGAACATCGGGGTGATCACGGGCCAGGCGGCGTGCGTCGCGGCCGCCGGGGCGCTCGGCGAGGTGCTGCCGCCGGGCATGGTGATGGCCCTGTTCGGGGCGGCGTCGACGGCCGCGGCGGCGGTGCTGGTGCGCGCCCCGCGCCAGACCGCGGCGGGCCGGTTCGGGTGAACCGGCCCGCCAGGGGCGCGCGTACTACCGCTCGAAGGGGAAGCGGTCGGCGAAGGCGGGCTTGAGATCGTCCAGCCACACCGCCTCGGGGTCGTACTCGGCGAAGAAGGGCCGGTTGACCAGGCTCGCGTCGCGGCACTGGATGAAGTGCAGCACGAAGACCTTCTTGCCGGCCACCTCGGCGACGCCGTCCACGCACACCTTGCCGGGCGTGGCGGACATGGACGGGCCGCGGACGGTGCGGGAGATGCCGGCGACGTTGCTGTAGGCGTCGCGGAAGATGTCCACGGCACGGGCCAGCGGGACGGCGAAGTAGTCCTGCGGCCCGGTGTCGCGCTCGACGAACATGTAGTACGGCACCATGCCCATGCGGGTCTGCTGCCGCCACATGCTCTCCCAGACGCGGGCGTCGTCGTTGATGGTGCGGATGAGCGGGGCCTGGGTGCGGATGACCGCGCCGGTACCGCGGATGCGGCGCACCGCCTCGGTGACGACCAGCGGTTCCAGCTCGCGCGGGTGGGTGAAGTGCGCCTGGAAGGCCAGGTTCTTGCCCGACTCCACGACCTGCTCGAACAGCCGCAGGAGGGCGTCGGCGTCGGGGTCGGTGACGAACTTCTGCGGCCAGTAGGCCAAGGCCTTGGTGCCGATCCGGATCGACTCCAGCTGCTCCAGCTCCAGCAGCGGCTCGACGTAGCGGCGCAGCACCGGCTCGCCCATGATCATGGCGTCGCCGCCGGTGAACAGGACGCTGGTGACCTCCGGGTGCGCCTTGAGGTAGTCGCGCAGCTGGAGGGCGTCGTCGCCGGCCATCTTCAGGTCGGGCTCGCCGACGAACTGCGCCCACCGGAAGCAGTAGGTGCAGTAGGCGTGGCAGGTCTGCCCCTGTTTGGGGAAGTACAGCACGGTCTCGTCGTACTTGTGCTGGAGCCCGGGGATCTTGCCGTCGCCGAAGCTGGGGATGTTCAGCTCCATCTGGCCCGCGGGGTGCGGGTTGAGGCGCATGCGGACGGCGTGCGCGGCCGCGTCGATCTCCGCCTTGGGGGCGTCGCGGCGCAGCAGGTCGCTCAGGTGCGCGACGTCCTCGGCCGGGAGCATGTCCGGCTGCGGGAACACCAGTCGGTAGATGGGATCGTCCGGGGCTGCGGACCAGTCGATGAGCTCCTCGACGACGTAGGCGTTGGTCCGGAAGGGCAGGACCGTGGCCACGGCCCGGGTGGCGAGCCGCTGCTCAGGGGTCAGCCCCGCGCGCGCGGTGAGCTCGTCGAGATGCTTGGCCGTGAAGGCGCGGAACTTGCGACCGGTGGATCGCACCGCGGGAGCCGCGTCGTTCACCAATGTCACGTGTTGGCACTCCTTGACTGTCAGCGGGGAACGCACCGGTCGGCGCGTCGTCTGATGGGTGATCCCGACGGGGCCCGCCGCCGGTGCCGGTGGTCGAACCCCCGTGGATCCTAAAGAGGTACCCCCTTCACGGTACAAAGATGCTGGTCAACCACAAGCCTGACAAACTACGACATCGCCGGACAACACGGCTGTCCGATGCATGATCGATAACGGGACGTGCAAAAGCTCGGGTTCCCGCGTCCCTATGCTGGGCGACATCACCGCCGCGGGATGCCGTGCCGACACGAGGGGGGGCACGTGGACGCACCGGAGCGCCACCGCGACCAGGGCGTGCCGGCCGTCGCCGTGCCGCTGGCCGGCCTGGCGGCCGTCGCCTACAGCACCTTCCTGCTGGAACACCTGCTCAGCCCCGACATCGACGTGATCAACAGCTATGTCAGCGAGCTGTCGGCGGTGGACCAGCCGTACCACTCCGTCTACAGCGGCGGCGATTTCGCCACGGGCGTACTCACGATCATCGTGGCGGTCGTCGCGCTGCGCGCCGCCCGGGGGCGGCGCTGGGCCGTCACCGGCTGGATCCTGCTGGCCCTGTTCGGGCTGTGCGCCATCGGCGACGCGGTGTTCCCGCTGGACTGCGCGCCCAGCCTGGAGTCGGGGTGCGCGCTGCGCGAACGGTCGGGCAACGTGTCGTTCGCGCACGAGTTCCACGCCGTCACCAGCAGCCTGGTGATCGTCTTCGGGGTGGCGGCGCTGGCGGCGCTGGCGATCGCCGCCCGCCGGTACGGGTGCTGGCCCGCGCTGGCCCGCTGGGGGCTGCCGCTGGCGGCCGTCGAGACGCTGCTCGCGCTGGCCACCGTGGCGGCGATGGTGGAGGGCCGGTGGCTCGGCATCATCCAGCGCGGCCAGATCGCCGTGCTGGTGCTGGGGCTGCTGGCCGTCACCTGGGCGCTGGCCCAGGAACGGCGCGCCGCCCGGCGCCCCGCCGAGGCCCCGGAACCGGAGAGGGCGGCGCGGTGAGCCGGGTCGAGTACGCGGGCGGCGAACAGGTCCACGTGGTCGCGCGCGGCCCCGCCGACGGCCCGGTCGCGCTGCTGACGAGCGGGCTCGGCGGGGCCTGGTTCGACTGGGCGCGGGTGGTCGATCTGCTCGCCGGGCGGCACCGGACGGTCGCCTTCGACCGGCCCGGCCTCGGCCTCAGCCCGGCCGGGCACGCCCCGCCCAGCCTGCGCCGCGACCTGCGGATCCTGGAGGACCTGGCGGAGGCGGCCGGGACGCCGGTCGTGCCGGTGGCGCACTCGATGGCCGCCTTCCCCGCCGAGGCGCTGGCCCGGCTGCGCCCGGACCTGGTCGCCGGGCTGGTGCTGGTCGATCCGAGCGCCGAACGCGACCCGCGCGCGCCGCTCCGCACGGCCGCCGCGCTGACCCCGCTGACCACGGTGCTCGCCCGGCTGCTGGACGCCACCGGGCTCGCCGGGATCGTCGGCCCGGCGGGGCGCCGGTTCGTGCTGAGCCGCACCAGCCGGCGCGGCGACGTGGCGTCCCCCGCCCTGGTCAGGCGGGTGTACGGGCGCGGCACGGTGGCCGGCACGGTGCTCGCCGAGAACCTCGCCTACCGGGAGATGGCCTTCGACCTGCACCGGCTGCGCCGCCGCCGTCCCTTCCCGCCCGTCCCGCTGGTGGTGCTGACCGCGCTGGGCGACCTGCGCACCCGCCGCCGCGCCGAACAGTGGAGGAGGATGCATGAGGAGCTGGCCGCGATGAGCCCGCGCGGACGCCAGGTGGTGCTGCGCGACGCCCGGCACATGGTGATGATCGACGATCCGGACGCCGTCGCCGCCGCCGTCGCCGAGGCGACGGGGCCCGAGGGCACCGCCGGGGCCGCTCCGGAAGGCCGCGCGTGCGGCGGGTGACCGCCGTGCTGGCGGCCGCGCTGCTGGCGCCGGCGCTCAGCGGCTGCGACGTGATGAAGCGCATCTCCGAGGGCGCCTACCGCAACGCCGTCGCCGACGGCGCCGCCGTCGAACTGGACGAACGCGGCGTCCGCCTCAAGGAGCGCCTGTCGTGCACCACGACGACGGGCAGGCCCGAGTCGGTGGTGCGCATCCGCTGCACGGGCCGCACCGCCGAGGGGGCGCCCGTCGTGGTGGCGGGCGTGGCCACCGGGGCCGACACCCGGCGTCCGCGCGAGCACTACGTGATCACCGTCGGCGGGCGGAGCCTGCTCACCGCCGACTGCCTGGGCCGCGCCTGCACCTGACCCGACAGCCGCTTGCACATCGGCGCGGCGGGCGCCTGCGGTGACGGCGATGAGTCCGCAAGGACATCGCATGATCGGGGAAAATCGGCGCGCGGCCCGGCATGTCCGGCCGCCGCCGGGTGACGTCACAGCCGTGGAGATCGCGCGAGTCAGAGCCATGGTCGTCGGGATCGCCGCCCTGGCGGTGGTGAGCGTGGTCACGGGTGTCGTCTACCTGGTGCTCGCCGGGCGCGGGGGCCCGCGGTACGGCAGCCAGGAGGAGCTCCGCCGGGTCCTGCCGAGAACCGCCGCCGCCGAGCTGCGCGCCCGCGGCATCGGCCTGCAGGGCGCGCTGCGCTGCCGCGACATCCCCGGCTGGACCGAGGAGCGGCTGCGGGTCGGCTGCGAGGGCGTCACCGGCGACCGCAGGCCGGTGCAGGTCATCGGCACCGGCGACGAGCGCACGCGGCGGAACTACTTCACGATCCTGGTGGACGGGCGTCCGCTGGTGGAGAACAGCACCTGCCTGGGCGAGGACTGCCGCACGAGCGGCGGCTGACCCGCACCGGCCCCCTCCCCGCAAGCCGCCCCGCAGGACGCGCCCGCGGACCGCGCGTCCTGAGCCGCGCCGCGGGCGCGACACGGCGGCGCCCGGAGGCGACCCGGCGGTCACGGCATCCGGGCGGACGGCCTACCATGCGATGAGCTGCCGTCATCGCCGTCCGGCATCGGGACGGCGCCGCAGCACCCGGCAGCACCCGTCCTTCTCCCCCGCCCGGCGCCGGGGAGACGCCCGGGAGACGCCCGCACACGCCTGGAGCACGCTCTGGAGACACCCTGGAGCCCCGCATGACCGGCCGCACCGAGCCGTCGTACCGTACGGCGCGGCGGGCCGGACCCGCCCCTGTGGCGGTGGACACCATGGGCGGCGACCACGGCCCCGACGAGATCATCACGGGTGCGGTGGCGGCGGTGCGCGAGCACGGGGTCCGGCTGGTGCTGGTCGGGCAGGCACCGCGGATCCGGGCCCGGCTGGACCGGCTGGGCATGGCCGGGAAGATCCCGATCGTGCACGCCGACGAGGCGCTCAGCATGGACGAGGGCGCGCTGGCCAGCTGGCGCAAACCGCGCTCGTCGGTGGCGATCGCCTGCCACCTGGTCAAGCAGGGCCGGGCGTCGGCGCTGGTGTCGGCGGGCACCACCGCGGGCGTGGTGGCCACCGCGCGGCTGCGGCTCAAAGGCCAGCAGGGCGTGATGCGCCCGGCGATCGCGGTGACGCTGCCGACCCGGCCGCGGCCCACCGTGCTGCTGGACGCGGGCGCCACCGCCGACGTCAAACCCGAGACGCTGGTGCAGTTCGCCGCGTTCGGCACCGCCTACGCGCAGGTGCGGCTCGGCCTGGCGCGGCCCCGGGTGGGGCTGCTGAACATCGGCGCCGAGCCGGGCAAGGGCGACAAGGTCACCAAGCGGGCGTACGAGCTGCTGGCCGGGGGCCAGCCGGGCATCGAGTTCGCCGGGAACGTGGAGGGCGACGGCCTGCTGAGCGGCGCCGTGGACGTCGTGGTCACCGACGGGTTCACCGGCAACGTGGCGCTGAAGACCCTGGAGGGCGCCATGCGGATGGCCTCCGCGGAGGTCCGCGCGGCGCTCACCGCCACCCGCACCGCCCGGGTGGGCGCGCTGCTGCAGCGCCGCCGCCTGCTCGGCCTGCGCGAGCGGTTCGACTCGGAGACCTACGGCGGCGGGGTGCTGCTCGGCCTGAACGGCACGGTGGTCATCGCGCACGGCGCCTCGCACGCCCGCGCCATCGCCTCGGCCTGCGCGCTCGCCCACGACCTGGCCGCCGGACGCATCGTGGAGAAAGTCCGCGAGCAGGTCGCGGCCATCCGCACGTCCCGGTTCGGCCGCTGGACGCACGGCGACCGCGACGACAAGGACAAGGCCGCCGAGCCCCCGGCGGAGCCGTCCGCCCCCGACGCGGGCGGCGACGAGCCGACCGCGAAGGCCCCGGGCGAGGAAGGGCCGACCGCGGCGGGCGAAGGCGGCCGCCACGAACTGGTCGCCGAGGGCCAGGAGCCGCCCGCGCGCCCCTGACCCGCGGCACCTCCGGCATTCGTTACCGGGGCATGGGGGCGGCCCCGATAACCTTGGGCCATGCCCGATCCACAACTCGTCCTCGCCTCCCGGGTCCGGGACGCGCTCGCCGCCGTCCTCGGTCCGTCGTACGCGGACGCCGACCCGGTCATCCGGCCGTCGCAGTTCGCCGACCTGCAGGCCAACGCCGCCTTGGCGCTGGCCAAGAAGGCGGGCCGCAAGCCGCGAGAGCTGGCCGACGAGATCGTGGCGCACCTGGACACCGGCGACGTCATCGCCAAGGTCGAGGTCAGCGGGCCGGGCTTCATCAACCTGACGCTCAGCGACACCTGGATCGCCGAGCAGACCGGCCGGGTGCTGGCCGACGAGCGGCTGGCCGTGCCGCCGGTCGACGCGCCGCAGAAGGTGATCGTCGAGTACTCCTCGCCGAACGTGGCCAAGGAGATGCACGTCGGGCACCTGCGCACCACGATCGTGGGCGACTCCATCGCCCGCATCCTGGAGTTCCTCGGGCACCACGTGGTCCGCGACAACCACGTGGGCGACTGGGGCACCCCGTTCGGCATGCTCATCGAGCACCTGCTCGACCTCGGTGAGGACGCCGCCGCGCGGGACGACTCGTCGGTGTCGGACCTGACCGCGTTCTACCAGGCGGCGCGGCAGAAGTTCGACGGCGACCCGCAGTTCGCCGAGCGGTCGCGGCAGCGGGTGGTCCAGCTGCAGGCGGGCGACCCCGAGACGCTGCGGCTGTGGCAGATCCTGGTGGACGTCTCCAAGCGCTACTTCAACACCGTCTACCGGCGGCTCGGGATCACGCTGACCGACGCCGACATCAAGGGCGAGAGCTTCTACAACGACATGCTCGGCCCGACCGTCCAGGAGCTGGAGGACAAGGGCATCGCCTCGCTCAGCGACGGCGCGCTGTGCGCGTTCCCGCCCGGGTTCACCGGCCGGGACGGCGAGCCGCTGCCGGTGATCATCCGCAAGCGGGACGGCGGCTACAACTACTCCACCTCCGACCTGGCCACCGTCCGGTACCGGGTGGACGTCGAGCGCGCCGACCGGATGATCTACGTGGTGGGCGCGCCGCAGGCGCTGCACTTCCAGATGGTGTTCGCGGTGGCCCGGATGGCGGGCTGGCTGAACGACGAGGTGCGCGCCGAGCACGCCCAGATCGGCAACGTGCTGGGCACCGACGGCAAGATCCTGCGCACCCGGGCGGGCGGCACCGTCAAGCTGGCCGAGCTGCTGGACGAGGCCGTCGAGCGGGCCGGCCGGGCCTTCGACGAGGTGCCGCACGAGGAGGCGTTCGACGAGGCCACCCGGGCGGAGATCGTCGAGGCGGTCGGCATCGGCGCGGTCAAGTACGCCGACCTGTCGGTGGCCCGCGACAGCGAGTACGTCTTCGACTTCGACCGGATGATCGCCTTCAAGGGCAACACCGGCCCGTACCTGCAGTACGCGGCGGCGCGGATCCGGTCGATCTTCCGCAAGGGCGGCGTGGACCCCGCCGCCGTCACCGGCCCCGTCCGGATCGGGCACCCGGCCGAGCGGGCGCTGGCGCTGCGGCTGCTGGGCTTCGGCGCGGCCGTCGCGCAGGCCGGCGAGTCGGCCGAGCCGCACAGGCTGGCCGCCTACGTGTTCTCGGTGGCGGACGCCTACACGGCGTTCTACGAGAACTGCCCCGTCCTGCAGGCGCCCGACGAGGCGACCAAGGCGTCGCGGCTGGCGCTGTGCGCGGCGACCCTGCGCACCCTGGAGACCGGCCTGCACCTGCTCGGAGTGCCCACCCCCGAGCGCATGTGACGCCGCGCGGGCACGCCTGACGCCGGGCGCGCCGTCGGCGCGTCCGGCGGCCGCGGGCGGCGCCCTACTGCAGGTAGTTCTCGACCTCGCCGGCGGGGCGCGGCTCGGTGTCGCCGGGGTCCCGGCCCGCCGCCCGGCCGGCCCGGCGGCGGCGCAGCAGATCCCAGCACTGGTCGAGGGCGACCTCCAGTTCGCGGAGGCGGCGGTGCTCCTCGGCCCCGCTCAGCTCCCGCCGCTGGTACCGCTCGCGCAGCCGCTGCTCCTCGGCGACGTAGTCGCCGATGCGTTCCAGGATGTCCTTCTCGTCCATGGGACCCCCGTCCCGGGTGGGAGCGGTGGCGAAGCCCCGTCCCGCGGGCTCGTGCCGCGGGCGTCGGCGGCACGTCCGCGGGCCGTGCGCGGCGTGCTCGCACGGAACGGCGAGACGGGGCGACGCCGCCGGTCAGGCACCCTCTCGCGCGCCGCCCCCGCCGCCGGACAGCCCGGACAGGAACCCTCCGTCGGTGGTCGTGGAGTGCGGCAGGCCCAGGTCGGACTTCGGCTCGACGTGCGGCGCCGGCTGCTCCGACGGCGCGGTCTGCGCCATCGTCGTCTCCTCGGCCGGCCGCTCGGGCGCGGCCTTCTCGGCCGCGGTGGACGACCGGGTCCGGGTCGCGCGCGGCTTGGCGGCGGTCGCGGTGCGGCGCGTCGTGCCCGCCTTGGCCGTGCTCGCCTTGGACGTTCCCGCGGTCTTGCGGGCCGTGCTCGTGCGCGACGAGGCCGTCGACCGGCGTGCGGTCGTGGTGCCGGTCGTGCCGCGCCGGGTGCCGGTGGTGGCGGCCTTGGCGCGCGACGTCGTAGAACGCGACGTCGTGGAACGCGACGTCGTGCCGCGTCCGCCGGTGGTGCGCCCCGTCGTCGAGCGTCCCGTGGTGGAGCGTCCGGTGGTGGCGCGCGTCCTGGACGTGGTGGACCGGCGCCCGGCCGTCGTCCCGGCCGTCGGCGGCTTGACCTTGGTGATGGCCGTGGCCGCGGAGCTCATCGCCCTGGCGGCGTCGGCCATCGCCTTCGTCGCGGTCGTCATCGCCTTGGTCATGGCGGTCATGGCCTTGGCCGACGAGGACGCCTTGGACGCCACCGACCTCATCTGGGTGGCCGCCGACTTGGCCTGCGTCGCGGCCTGGGTCACCTTGCTGGCCGCCGCGGTCTGCGTGCGGCTGGCACCGGTCGCGGCGGCGGCCCGCGACGTCGTCCGGGACGTGCCGGCACGCGACGTGGAAGCCCGGGACGTCGCGGACTTGCGCGCCGTCGTGGTCCGCCGGGTGGTGCCGGTGGACCGCGACGTCGTGCCGCGCCGCGCGGCGGTCGTGCCGGTGCCGCGCCGTGCCGTGGCGGTGGTCCGCGACGCGGTGGCGCGCGCGGCGCTGGTGCGCTTGGCCGCCGTCTTCGCGGCGGTCTTCGCCGCCCCCGTCGCGGCGCTCGCACGCTTGGTCGCGCCGCGCGTCGCGCTTTTGGCCGCACTGGTCGCGCTCTTCGTGGCGCTCTTGGCGGCGCTCTTCGTACGGCCGGCCGTACCTCGGCTCGACGCCGTACGCGATGCGGTTCTGGTAGCCACTGATCTACCCCCCGTGATGATCAGTTGTGGGGGGACTATTCCACTGTTGGTCGGGCTCTACACACCGTCCGCTTGCACACTCTCCGAGAATGTCCGGCTCAAACGCGTCAGACGCCCACCGGATGCCACACCGTCTTGGTCTCCAGGAACGCGGTCAGGCGCCGCGTGCCCGGGTCGCCGGCCCAGTCGGCGCCGGTCGGGCGCAGCACGCGCTTGAGGTTGCCCGCGGCGGCCTCCTCCAGCGGCCGCACCTGCTCGTCCGGTACGCCGGCGAGGTCGAGCGCGTTGACGTCCAGGTGGGAGGCCAGCCACGGCGCCAGCTCGGCGCGCCGCCCGGTGAGGATGTTGACGACGCCGCCCGGCAGGTCGGACGTCGCCAGCACCTCGGCCAGCGTGACGGCGGGCAGCGGCGCCGGCTCGGACGCGACCACCACGCACGTGTTGCCGGACACGATGACCGGCGCGACGACCGACACCAGCCCCAGCAGCGGCGAATCGGGCGCGACCACGCCGACCACGCCGGTGGGCTCGGGCGTGGAGAAGTTGAAGTACGGCCCGGCGACGGGGTTGGCCGCCCCGGCGACCGCGCCGAGCTTGTCGGCCCAGCCCGCGTACCACACCCAGCGGTCGACGGCGGCGTCCACCTCGCGGGCCGCGGCGTTCCGGCCGAGCCCGGCGGCGCGCAGCTCGCCGACGAACTGCGCGTGCCGCCCCTCCAGCATCTCGGCGACGCGGTAGAGGATCTGCCCCCGGTTGTAGGGGGTGCGCCCCGACCAGCCGCCGAACGCCTTGCGGGCCGCGCCCACCGCGTCCCGCACGTCCTTGCGCGAAGCCTGGGAGGCGTTGGCCAGGAAGCGGCCCTCGGGGTCGTTCACGGGGTAGGTCCTGCCGGACTCGGACCGGGGGAACGCTCCCCCGATGAACAGCTTGTACGTCTTGCGGACGGCCAGCCTCTGCTCGGACATCTTCTCCGACTCAGACATGTTCTCCACGGGGGGACGACCCCCCACACCCCCCGGCTCAGACATGCTCTCTGTGGGGGGACGACCCCCCACACCCCCCGGCTCAGACATGCTCTCTGTGGGGGGACGACCCCCCACACCCCCCGGCTCAGACATTGAGGTACGCCTCCAGTCCGTGCCGCCCGCCTTCACGGCCGAACCCGGATTCCTTGTAGCCGCCGAACGGCGACGTCGGATCGAACTTGTTGTAGGTGTTGGCCCACACGACCCCGGCGCGCAGCCGTTCGGCCATCCACAGGATGCGCGAGCCCTTCTCCGTCCAGACCCCGGCCGACAGCCCGTAGGGGGTGTTGTTGGCCTTGGCGACGGCCTCGTCGGGGGTGCGGAACGTCAGCACCGACAGCACCGGCCCGAAGATCTCCTCGCGGGCGATGCGGTGCGACTGCGCGACGCCGGTGAACAGCGTGGGGGCGAACCAGTAGCCGCGGTCCGGCAGCTCGCACGGCGGGGACCAGCGCTGCGCGCCCTCCCGCTCGCCGACCTCCGACAGCATCCGGATCTTCTCCAGCTGCGCGGCCGAGTTGATGGCGCCGACGTCGGTGTTCTTGTCCAGCGGGTCGCCGACGCGCAGCGTCGCCATCCGCGCCTTCAGCCGGTCCAGCAGCTCTTCGGCGATCGGCTCGTGCACCAGCAGCCGGGACCCGGCGCAGCACACGTGCCCCTGGTTGAAGAAGATGCCGTTGACGACGCCCTCCACCGCCTGGTCGAGCGGCGCGTCGTCGAACACCACGTTGGCGGCCTTGCCGCCGAGCTCCAGCGTCAGCTTCTTGCGCGTGCCGGCCACCGACCGCGCGATCTGCTTGCCGACCTCCGTCGAGCCGGTGAACGCCACCTTGTCGACGCCGTCGTGCGCAACGAGCAGCCGGCCCGTCTCGCCCGCGCCGGTGACGATGTTGACCACGCCCCTCGGCAGGTCCGCCTGCCGGCAGATGTCGGCGAACGCCAGCGCGGTCAGCGGGGTCGTCTCGGCGGGCTTGAGCACGACGGTGTTCCCGCACGCCAGCGCCGGGGCGATCTTCCAGGCCAGCATCAGCAGCGGGAAGTTCCACGGGATCACCTGCGCGGCCACGCCCAGCGGCCGCGGATCGGGCCCGTACCCGGCGTAGGACAGCTTGTCGGCCCAGCCGGCGTGGTAGAAGAAGTGCGCCGCGACCAGCGGCAGGTCCACGTCCCGCGACTCGCGGATCGGCTTGCCGTTGTCGATCGACTCCAGGACGGCCAGCTCGCGCGACCGCTCCTGGATCAGCCGGGCGATCCGGTACAGGTACTTGGCGCGTTCCCGGCCCGGCATGGGGCCCCAGACGTTCTCGTAGGCGGCGCGCGCGGCGGCGACGGCCCGGTCCACGTCCGCGGCGCCCGCCTCGGCGATCTCGGCCAGCACCTCCTCGGTGGCCGGGTTCACCGACTTGAAGGACCGCCCGTCCGCCGGGTCGGTGAACTCGCCGTCGATGAACAGCCCGTACGACGGACGGATGTCGACGATCGAGGCGGACTCGGGCGCGGGCGCGTAGTCGAAGTTCATCACGTCAGTCCACGGTGAAGTAGTCGGGGCCCTGGTACACGCCGTCGGCCAGCTTGCGCCGCTGCATCAGCAGGTCGTTGAGCAGGCTGGAGGCGCCGATGCGGAACCACTCGGGGGTCAGCCAGTCCGGCCCGGCGGTCTCGTTGACCAGCACCAGGTACCGGATCGCGTCCTTGGTGGTGCGGATGCCGCCCGCCGGCTTCACCCCGACCTGCCGTCCCGTGGCGGCGCGGAAGTCGCGCACGGCCTCCAGCATCACCAGCGCGACCGGCAGCGTCGCCGCGGGCGACACCTTGCCCGTGGAGGTCTTGATGAAGTCGGCGCCCGCCCGCATCGCCAGCCAGGACGCGCGCCGCACGTTGTCGTAGGTGACCAGCTCGCCGGTCTCCAGGATCACCTTCAGGTGCGCGTCCCCGCACGCCTCCTTGACCGCGGCGATCTCGTCGAACACCTTGCCGTAGTCGCCGGCGAGGAACGCGCCCCGGTCGATCACCATGTCGATCTCGTCGGCGCCCGCCTCGACCGCGGCCCGGGTGTCGGCGAGCTTGGCCGCCAGCGGCGCCCGCCCGGACGGGAACGACGTCGCGACGCTGGCGACCTTCACGTCGCTGCCCTTGAGCGCCTCCACCGCCACCCCGACCAGGTCGGAGTAGACGCAGACGGCGGCCACCCGGGGCACGTCGGGGTCGTCGGGGTCGGGCCGCAGCGCCTTGGCGCACAGCGCCCGCACCTTGCCCGGGGTGTCGGCGCCCTCCAGCGTCGTCAGGTCCACCATCGCGATCGCCGCGTCGATGGCCTGCGCCTTGGCGGACGTCTTGATCGAACGCGCGGCCAGGCGCTTCGCCCGTTCCTCCACGCCGACCTGGTCCACCCCGGGCAGGCCGTGCAGGAAGTCGCGCAGCCCCGCGGTACCGGCAACAGTCTCCGTTGACACGCCCCCAGCATCGCCTACGCGACCCACCTGCACAAAACGACCCCTCCTGCCGGCCGTCACGCGCCCCCGCCGAGCACGGTGCGGCGGTAGTGCTCGGCGATGTCGTCGCTGGTGGTCAGCCAGACGTCCGGCTGCGCCGCCAGGTACGCCAGCGCCTGGTCGAAGTACTTCGCCCGGAACGCCTGGCCGATCACGAAGGGGTGCAGGGCCAGCGCCATCACCCGTCCGCTGTGCTCGGAGTCGGCGCGCAGCCGCTCGTACTGGTCCTTGACGATCTGCAGGTACTGCGGCCCGGTGGTGCCGTTGGCGAACAGCATGAGGTCGTTCAGCTCCACCGTGTACGGCACGCTGATCATGCCGGGCACCTTGAGCGGGTAGGGCTGGTCGTCGTTGGTCCAGTCGAGCACGTAGCCCAGGCCCAGCTCGGCGAGCAGCCGGGGCGTGTCGAACGTCTCGGTGAGCCCCGGGCCCATCCAGCCGCGCGGCCGCCGTCCCGTCCCCTCCGCGATGGTGTCGACGATCTCGGTGAGGACCCGGCGCTCCTCGTCCGGGTCCATCCCGGTGTGCAGGACCGAGTTGGTGCGCCCGTGCGCGAGCCAGGCCCAGTCCCGTTCCACCCCCGCCTTGACGATCTGCGGATAGTGGCGGACGACGTCGGAGTTCAGCAGCACGCTCGCCCGGACGCCGTGCCGGTCCAGGCTCTCCGCCAGCCGCCAGATGCCCACCCGGACCCCGTAGTCGCGCCACCCGTAGTTGAGCGCGTCGGGCACCAGGTCGGCGGTCCCGGGCCAGATGCTGGTGGACGGGCGGTCGATGAGGAAGTGCTCGACGTTGAGACCGATGTAGCAGGCGACCTTCTTGCCGCCGGGCCAGCCGATGGTCGGACGCTCGGTGATCGGGCTGTAGTCGTAGAGCTCGTTGTCAGCCATGGCGGCACGGTAGAAGTTGACATTGATGTGAAGTTCAAGCCCGGGGAGGCCCCTCATGCGGATCGGCGAGCTCGCCAGGCGCACCGGCGTGAGCACGCGCTCCCTGCGCTATTACGAGGAGCAGGGCCTGCTGGTCCCCGACCGCACCCCCGGCGGCCAGCGCGACTACCCCGAGCAGGCGGTCGACCGGGTCATCCGCATCCAGGAGCTGTACGCCGCGGGCCTGCACAGCAAGAAGATCGCCGAACTGCTCCCCTGCATGCGCGACGCGGACGGCGGCCCCGCCGAGATCGCCACCCCCCGCCTGGTCGCCGACCTGATCGCCGAACGCGACCGCATCGACCGCCAGATCACCGAGCTGGTCAACTCCCGCGACATCCTCGACCAGGTCATCCGCACCGCATCGCGCGGCACCACCCAGCCCGGCGGCGATCCGCAGAACCCCTCGACGCCGTAGAACGCGGACGGGCACGCGCTCGCGACCGCCCCACTCGCGTCACCGCGCCCCGGCCTTGGACTCCACCCTCGCGATTCGGGTGACACCCCTCAGGGCGACTTGTGCAACGTCTTGTACAAGTCATGAAAGGGGACGGCGGCATGTCCATCTCTGCCAGCGAAGCGCACAAAACCTGTTCCCGATGATCGAGCAGGTCAACGAGGACCATGCACCGGTGCACCTCACCTCCCGCAGGGGGAGCGCCGTCCTGATGCCTGAAGAGGACGACAACTCCTGGGCGGAGACAGTGCACCTCCTGCGGTCCCCCAAGAACGCCCGGCGTCTCCTCGACTCCATCGCCCAGGCTGCACGGCTTGGCTATGAACACCGACGCCGCCGGTGCGCGGTCCGCCGCACCCGCCGTCGCGCTGGGGACGGCGGATGCGGTGAGCGATGCCGCTCATCAGCGGCTGGGGCTCGACGGCACCGGTCGGCGGCCGCCGACCGCCGCGGTGCGCCGCGTCATCGCCGTGCCGCTGATCGTGTTCCTGCGCCGCCGCGTCGACCGGCCCCCCTGGACGGGCTGGGCCTGACCGGTCATGCCGAGAGCGTATGCGCGTTCGCCGAAGGCGTGCTGATCACAGCGGGGCCGGCTGGCGCGGGCGCGAGCGGCCGCCCGCGGGTGAGGTATTCATGACCCGCCGGTCTCGTTACAGAGAGTGATGCGACTCGCTAGGTTGCTGGGTGTTCTCGGGGGTCGGGCGGAGGCACGGACACACTCGGTGAAAGTTGATCATTGACGCACGAGTCGCGTTTCCACATTCTGGGGCCGCTGGAGGTCACCGTCGGCGACCGGCAGGTGCGGGTGCCGGCGGGGCGGCAGCGGGTGCTGCTGGCCTCGCTGCTGGTGGACGCCAACGAGATCGTCCCAGTGGAGGAGCTGGTCGAGCGGGTCTGGGGGCGGCACCGGCCGCGCCATGCCCGCGGGGCGCTGCACACCTGCCTCACGCGGCTGCGGCACACGCTCGACCGGGGCGAGCCCACGGCGTCCACGATGATCCGCACCACGGCCGCCGGCTACGGCATCGCCGCGCCCCCGCACCACCTGGACCACCTGCGGTTCCAGGAGCTGCTGCGGGACGCGCGGCGGGCGGCCCGGCGCGGTGACCCGGCGGGCGAGTCGGCCGCGCTGGCCGAGGCGCTGTCGATCTGGCGGGGGCCGCCGCTGGCGGACGTGCCGTCGGAGTCGCTGCACCGCGAGGTCGTGCCCAAGCTGACCGAGCAGTGGCTGCGCGCGGTCGAACGCAGCAACGCCCTGGCCCTGGCGCTGGGCCGGCACGGCGAGCTCATCGGCGAGCTGCGCGCGCTGATCCGCCGCCACCCGTTCCACGAGCGGTTCTGGGGGCAGCTGATGCTGGCGCTGTACCGGTGCGGACGGCAGGCCGAGGCCCTGCAGGCGTACGCGAGCGTGCGCGAGCGGCTGCGCCGGGAGCTGGGGGTCGAGCCGGGCCGCGAGCTGCGCCGGCTCCAGCTGGCCATCCTGCGCGACGACCCCGGGCTGACGGCTAGGTGTTCTGTCCCGACAGGTTGGTGACGCGGCTGGCGGGTGGGAGGCCGCC